>NZ_LKET01000027.1 GCF_001317355.1 Oxobacter pfennigii | reverse complement strand
GACCATAAAGTCGCCGATGGGAAGCAATGCGGTTGTGGTTGTAGAAAACTTCAATGGTTTTATCTGTTATCCTCACATCAACCTTACGTTTGATGTACTCATAAGGAACGGAGTATAGCATTCCGTCGTCAACGGATATGTGATAATTGAACTGAACGGTGGCTTGTTTCCAATCCGCCAGTTCGTATGGGGTAGCAGGTAAGGGTGTCAGCAATGGCAGTTCTTCGTCGCGGAAGAGTTCCAACCGCCATTATGCACGATAGCTGTCTTGCAGTTATCAGATACTAAAATTTTAGCAACACCACCGAAGTATTCATACATATGAACATGGGCAGTTATCCATGCTCGCTGTTTTTCATTGATGAATGCTTCCACATAGGCATACTGGCTGTAAGTCATGACGCCAACAAAAATATATGCGTCTATGATTTCTCCGGTATCAGGGTCAACTATGTGCGCGGATCCCCTGCCCAATCAATCTCCACTTGCTCTCCAGGTTTACGGTTGATATGCATGGTGGCACGCCGTTTCTGCTCATCCTGCTGGATGTAATAGCAGAATTGTGAATACATGAGTGGTTGTTCACCGTTCAGGCGGCAATCCTCCATGTATTCAGTCCATAAGAGTTTTTTGCCAACTCCATTTTTAAGGAGCTCCTTATGGATGTAGACAAAGTCTGACTTTCTTTTAGTGCTGATGTCTTTGTCTGCTTTGGGAAACATCATCCCTTCTAAAACAGCATCTGTGATGGTTTCGTCAAGTGGCCATGTAATGGTTAATTCATTAGCACGACGTAAGACTCTCACAACTGTTTTTTGTGCAACACCGCAGCTTTGCATGATGTTGCGTTGTGTAAATCCAAGACTATGTAGCCTAAGGATTTCTCGGTATTTGGTCATAGACGTGACCTCCCTAAATGTATTTACATCTTTCGATGCATAAATACATTATAAGGCTGTCCTATATGATTTCCGATAACCGGAAAGCTGATTTCCTATGTGTCGGAATGTTGATTTCCAACTACCGGACAGATGATGTCATCTGCTCCGGAATACTCAATGCTTTATTGTAAGCAAGATCAAGAGGATAAATCTATGATAAAAAAACGGATTATTTTTGCAGTAGCATTTACTGTAATTGTTTTGTTGGCTTTTATATTATATTTTCTGCTCACATGGAAAGTTGATATAGCTGTAAACGGGATTGAAGATTCAAAGGGGTATACGCAAAAGTTAAAAGAAGCAGTATTGGGGGATGGCATAATAGAGTTTACGGAATCCGAAGTTAACGGAATTATAACAACGATAATTAAAGAAGATGAAAAGCTGGAAAATAAGATTAAGTATGCTTATATAAGTATTGCTGATGAAAAATTCCTTATAAATATTATTATACCGGTATATAATCATGATTTGTATACCAGCTTTCTGGTAAAACCTGAAATGGCAGGCACGAATATAAGTATGAATATTGAAAACATGACGGTTGGTAAGGTTGCAATTCCTATAAACTTCTTTATGTCTGCTGTGAAAAGCTATCTCCCCGAAAATTTTAAGATACTGAACAATAATTCTTTAGATATCGGCAATAAGATTTTTAACAATGAAATCAGCGGTATTTCAGTAGAAAATAATATGCTAAAAATTGCACTAAAATTGGACAGCCAGTATAACCTGGGTAAAATCCCTGATAATCCAAGCGGCTCTGGGAAAGAAAACGGAGCAGTAGCTGAGGCAGGGAGTACATCAGTTGTAACTCCAAGCATGAATCAGCCTGAAGGTTCAGATACAATAAAAGATGCTCAAAGCGGAGGAGATACTGTTAATGGAAGTATGCCTGTACAGCCTGGCCCTACTCCTGAGCCTATAATGGATGACGAGATTAAAATGAGGATTGCCGCACTTAGTGATACCAACAGCCAGCTTTATAAGGTGCTTGAAGAAGTAAAAAGCAGCGGTGCAAAATCATGGATTGAAACAGTGATATCCGTTAATTCAAAGATGCTTCAGGACATTAATAACAGTTATACTTCTGATATAAATGCAGCAAAAGCAGTGTATAAAAAACTTTCGGAAGATGTCAAATATGAATTAAAAACCGCAGCATTTAAAAATATGAATGTGTCTGCTGTAAGATTTTTAATAGATACATACGATATGCAGTAGTTGGTAATGGATCTACTTTAAGATATGCTATGCTACTCATGGTGTATAATGTTTACAAAATAGATGATATTTGGTATTATAATTTCGATTAACGCTAAAACAAATAAGTATTTTGGAGTAAATGCCTGTCTGGTCATTTGTTAATCGATGAAAAGTGGCTTTCTGGATAGCAGAAATTATATTATTTGGGAGGTTAATTATGGGTGGTGCGGGAAACCCTCCTAATCAGGGGATTAAGGATCTAAAAAAGTATATTAAATTAGTCATTAAAGAAATTAAAGATTCTGATGACAAAAATAACGTTGAAAAAGCAGTTGTTGTAAACAAGGATATCAACAATGAATAGTAATATAATATCATTTTTAAATGGCTTATTATCTGCAATAATACTAGCAATATTGCAACATTTTGTTGTTTCTACCTTCCTCTATTTTAGAAATAAAAACGACTATTCCATTAATGGCTACTGGATCAGTAAATACAATTCAGCTTTTGATAAAGAAATTGCAGCTAATGATTTAGTTTTAATCCGAGTTATTAAAAATAAAATAGTTGTTAAGTATCAACAGTATTATAACACGATCGATGTTTGTAATACATTTCGTGGCGAGGGTTATATTGGAAATGGCAGAATCTCCGTAGCATATGTTTATAGTGATCGCAATACATATCAAAATGGGGTCATGTTATTAACACAAATTGATTTGGCTGCAACGAAGAAAGGTTTTAGTGGAAAATTCTATGAGCTTGATTCTAGAATTGTAAAGTCAAACGGACAAAAGATTTATGGCAGTGAACTAAGAATTTATGGAATCGATTATGTACTTGTTCCAATAAAATTATCAATAAGGCAAAAAATATATTTTCTACTTAACAAAAAAGTATATGATTCTCATGAAGCTATTCTTAATGAATTTAATAGGTGCATAAAAAATGAATAAGTGTAAGAAATGTGGTACATGCTGCAAAGTGGATAAACGTTATAATTATATTAGTGTAGTTATTTTCCCGAGTGATTTGAGTACCATCGCAGACTTTTTGGATATAAGCTGTGTAGATTTTTTATCAAAATATTGTATACATACGATTCTGAAGTGTGATTCAAATTACGATATATATTTACTAAAAGCTAAAGATGGTAAATGCGTGTTTTTGGGGGATTCATTATGCAAAATACACGAAGTTAAACCTTTACAGTGTAAACTAGCACCACATGACTTTTTTGCAACAACCAATTTGTGGGATTACCTTCCTTGCTATAAAGCAAAAGTTTCTGATAAATTTGAAGTTACAGAAGAGGAAGTTGATTTAGTGAAATCGCTAATGGCAGGATACAAGATCTAAAACTATAATGTTCCCATAGGATTAGACACAAAAATGGAAAAATAAGTTTTCAAGCACCCTGTTTTTATTGAGAGAAAAGAAAAATCACCCCGAATATAAGCCGCTATCTCTGCAGCGTTTGAAAAAATCTGTCAATACATAATGAATTTCCTGCGCCGTTTATGAATCTGGAAATACCTATAAATTTTGCCGGGAAGTATTATAAGCATAAGCCTAAGGAGCCATATTGTATTTGATTTTAGAGATGCTAACATAGCGGAATTTTATCTTATACACATCGATTTTAATTATGATACATTTTCGAACAAGTGGCCTGCAATAAAATTAATACTTATGACGAATTCATTTAATATTTTTGCAATCAATAATTTTATTACAGATGAACAAAAGGGATAAGCTGGACGTCAAGTAAAGAATGTGAAATGAGATGATTTTATGCCTGACAGTGAAGTAATAAAGTTCATAGAAGATGAGATTTCCGCTTGTAAGGATGATTTAAAAGAGCTGCTGGGCTTAGCCTTAAGTGAACTGAAAAATATAAATAAAATATTTTTAAATGATGGAGATAAGTTAATAACTGAAAGGCCTGTTTTTAGATTCAAAAGCGCCGAAAGCATAAAAGAAAAAATGGAGAGAAAGAACATCGATATAAACTGTTTTACTGACAAGCTGAAGGACTTAATTGGCATAAGGGTGGTATGCAATGATTTATATGCTTTGGAGGAAGTTTGCAATAAGCTGTCTGATTCTCACAAGATTGAGATAGTCGAACAGAAACGCTGTATTGAAAAAGCAGACTCTGACGGATATAGAGGCGTACATTTTATTTTCAAATCCAAGGATGCTGAAAAGCTTTCCAATAAAAATTTAAAGGGTGAAATTCAAATACGTACTATAGCACAGCACTTCTGGGCAACTTTTTCCCATCGTGACATGTATAAAACCGGCAATATTATATTAAACCGCATAAAAGAACGATCAATTATGTTAAGTGATACTCTTTATCGGGAGGATAGAGAATTAAAGTTATTAAAAGAAGAAGTCAGGGAATCCTATTCGGGCATAAACCTGTTAAGCTTGAGCTCATTGCTCAGCTCTATGGGAATAATGATAAATAATGATGAAAAAGAAGAATTTATAAAGTTGCTGCAGGATGAGGGCTTAAATAACGATGATATTTTCACATTACATTCTTCTTTAACCGAGAATGCCAAGGAATTTGATGAGTGGGGAATTTATTTATTTAAAACAATTATTAATAGAGAGCCTGCTGTAATAGAAAAATTATTCATCAGAGCTATAGCAAACATCAACGGGTATTACTGGCCTAAGAGAAAAGTGTTCGAGTGGGTATTAAGTAGAAAAGCTTCGGCTTGGAGCAATATTTTAAATAGTGACAATCCCAGGAATCTCATTATACTTTTGGAAGCATTTTATTATAACTCTACGGACAGATATATTTTCACCATGAGAAGTCCGGATGAGATTACAATGTGGTCTTTTATTCTGGATAATAGATATACTGTAAAAGCCTTAAAAGAGCTCGAGTTAATTGAGGAAACATTTATTGAAAACATTGAAAAAAGAGAAACAGCAAAAGCTGCCTTTGGAAAACATGTCTATAAAATTAAGTGCACACAAAAGGGAGAGGAAATTGCTGTCCGGTGCATAAAAAGTATTTTCAGTAATGAAGAACATGCATTGTATATCCTTGGGAATATTGAGAAAGAAGATTTTCCAAAAGACGATGTCTTTAATTGGGGACTTCCAAGGTCAGCTTCATCGTCGTTTGAAATAATAGAGTTAGATGAAGGCCCAAATTTTAACGAAAAAGATTGGTGGACTGAAGAAATAGGGTATTATTAGCAAAGCCCGGGTTTTGTGAAACGAAAATAATGGGGCGCTGCCATTTTGAAAGAGGCGATTTTAATGGATGAAAAGATTGATAAGAAAACAAAAGAGGCTCTGATAAAAGCCATGGAATATGCAAAGGCTTATAATCAACAGCTGCAGGAAAACAGGGAGAAGCGGCTGTGGAAGAAAGTTGATATTCCATGCAGCCTTTACGATGCCATAAATGGGTTGACAAAGGCTGAAATGGATGCAATCCGCAAAAATTATGACTTTAAAAATTTAAGCTCTCTCAAAAAAGCAGAGCTGGCATCGGAGCTTGCCAGGTTGATTCCATTGAAGTTTAAGAATGTCGTATATACATTGGATAAAAGCAGATATGACTTTATCAAAATAGTCATTGAAAATTCGGGAGTTATACCTGATATCGGTATTTCAGCTGCAAATGCTGAAGTATTTATGGGATACAGTATCATTTTCCCTGGATTATATGACAATCAGAAGGTATTGTTTATGCCGGATGAACTGATAGATATTTTTTCAAGTATAGATGGCAGAGAGCTAGAAAGCATTGTTAAACGCAATACGGAGTGGATACAACTGACACATGGATTGCTTTATTTTTATGGTGTCATGGATGCATGGAGAGTTAAAGAGAAGGTTAAAAAGCTTATAGGGCAGGAAGTTGATATTAAGGAATTTATGAATGTAATGTCCTTCGCCTGCGATTTCTATGGACAGGCTAATCGTACCCCATATGGGTATGCTGATGATAGAGTTTTTGATGCAAAGAAAATTGTTGAAGAACACAAAATGCGGCCAGGTGTTGACTATTATCCTTTTACAAAAAAACAACTGCTAAAAGCCGGCAATCCGGATTATATTGATAAGACACCGGAAATGGACAGCTTCATAAATTTTCTTTTAGAGCATTACAGGCTAAGTGATCAGGAAATAAAGGAAATAGCATCACAGATAGTCAATATAATCAATGCGGATTCAAAGCCGGCACTGATTATTCAATACCTGCAGAGCTTTATAGAGTTCCCGTCATTTGAATTTGTGCAGCAGTTAACTGCGAAAATAATGGAATTATATAATAATACCCGCCTATGGGTGCTAAAGGGGCATACTCCCAATGAGTTGTTTCAGGAGGAAAGGAAATACTTACAGCCTTTGCCGGCAGAACCTTTAAAGACAGCCCAGTCAAAAGCTAAAGTAGTTGACATTGTAACCCGTACAAAAGTAGGGCGGAATGATCCTTGTCCTTGCGGCAGCGGCAAGAAGTATAAAAAGTGCTGCGGAAAATGATTTGATGGCAATTGCTATGCTCCCAAATTTATAAGAACCATGTTATAAATATCCTCAGCGATTTTAATACATTCTGAGGCATCATCATCTGTAACAATTAATGGAATGTCAGCTGGATACCTGGTTTCAATATAATATTGATTTATCAAGGCACATTCCTTTAAATAATTTTTAAATGCATTATGTAAAACTGCTGATTCCTTGCATAAATAAACCAAGCTGTGTCCTGAAATCAGTTCTTTCTTTTTATATAATATGAAACCTTTTAAAGCCTTTTCAATAGCTTGATGGCAATGAAAAGCCACAGTATCATTTCCGCAATCATTTTCTTTAAGGACTTTAGCGGATTTAATATCTCTTTCACTCTTATTAAGCCAATCTTTGTACCGTGGACTATCAACCATGAATTGATACCCCCTGCTGGTTAATGGAATAAGCGAAACTTGTTGTGTCATTTACACATTCGAACCATTCTTGTTCAGTATAAATGATAATATCAATTGGCAAATCACTTTCAATATTCAAATACATATCGGTCAGCAGATCTTTTTTATCAACCGTATCCTTTATAATACATAAATCTATATCGCTTTTATCAGTGCCTGTCATTTTTGACCAGGAACCAAACAAAATCAATTTTACCGGCGAATACTTTGCGATAATCTGTTTTTTTATGGAGTCTATATTATCCTGAATATTCATATATCCCACCTCCATTATTGTTTCTATATATTATCCTTTGTAGTTTGATTTTAATCCAGATTTTTAAATTTTTCAATGTTTTATAATTTTCAATGCAGGGGATTTTTTATGCATTCCCTATAGCAAAATAAAAAAGATACCATCTATAGGTTCAGTAAATCAGTTGTATAATTTTTTCTTATACGGTATACTATGAACAAGAAGAAATGAGGAGTGGTTAGATTGCCCAATGATAAATATACGCCTCCATACACACTGACGGATGAAATCATAAATCTTATTGCAGAGATAAGCGAGCTTGTTGGTGCTGTGACTGTAAAGAGCAGCATGGAGTCAAGTCCACGGTTGCGCCGTGAGAACCGTATCCGCACTATACATGCCAGTTTGGCTATTGAGAATAACACTCTTTCACTTGATAACGTCACCGACATCATCAACGGCAAGCGTGTACTTGGTGCACCCGGTGAAATCCGGGAGGTTAAAAACACCTACGAGGCATATAACCTTCTTCTGGGATATGACCCTTATTCTATAAACGATATGCTTAAAGCTCATAAGGTTTTGATGACTGATTTGACAAAGGAGGCGGGGTGTTTTCGCTCCGGTGGCGTCGGAGTTTTTGCAGGAGAACAGCTTGTGCATATGGCTCCGCCTGCAGAACTTGTACCAAAGCTTACTGCTGAATTGATGAGCTGGGCAAAACAAGAAAAGGTGCATCCCCTCATCAAAAGCTGTGTGTTTCATTATGAAT
Source organism: Oxobacter pfennigii (assembly GCF_001317355.1). Classification (NCBI taxonomy): domain Bacteria; kingdom Bacillati; phylum Bacillota; class Clostridia; order Eubacteriales; family Clostridiaceae; genus Oxobacter; species Oxobacter pfennigii. The sequence goes on along the minus strand of NZ_LKET01000027.1, from coordinate 79,970 downwards.
TTGAATTCATCCATCCTTTTGCTGATGGCAACGGGCGAATGGGACGAATGTGGCAGACATTGCTTCTATATCAATGGAAGCAATTATTTGCGTGGCTGCCGGTTGAGACCATTATTAAAGAACGTCAGCAGGAATATTACGACGTTTTGGCGGCTGCAGACAGGAATTCTGACTCCGGTGTGTTCATTGCTTTTTTGCTTAGGGCCATTTTTGATACGCTGAAAGAATTGGAAGAGACCGAACAAGGACGCGTACAGGTAACCGAACAAGTAGAAAAGTTGATGACTGTTCTCCGGGACGGAGAATGGTCAGGCAAGGAATTGATGATACATCTTGGATTGAAGCATCGGCCGACATTCTTGAAGAACTACCTTCAGCCGGCGATTGCTTTAGGGCTTGTGGAGATGACTTTTCCGGAAACGCCCAACAGTAAAAAGCAGAAATACAGGCTTGTTAAAAAATGATTTTGATTATTTGCCAATTCAAAATCATTTTTGATATTGAAATCCATTTTAAAGCATCTTAGAGTTTTTGATTTGAACTAGATAGTTATGATAATTGATTTAACTAAGAACGTTATAAACAAAGCTTTGAGGAGGTGTGTTCTATTGCAAAGCCCAAATATAAAAGGAGCAAATGCCTTAAAGGGTCATATGTTAATTATTACATTTGAAAATGACGAAAAGAAAATATTCGATTTAAAACCTTATTTAAAATATCCGGTTTTTGAGCCATTAAAAGATTATAAAGAATTCCTTGATTTTATTATAGAAGATGGAACAATAGAATGGAAATGCGGTGCAGATTTAAGCCCCGATACTTTTTATTTAGAAAGTTTCGATTATAATGAAGAAGTATCGTTAAAAGAGATGTAATGGATTGTGGATATAGAGCAGAGAAGATGGCCTGCATCCGGCTCTAATCTAACGTCCGGATGGCTCTGCAATGACTTGCTTGATCAGCTTGGAGTGTAGAGGCCAAGTTCTACCGTGGAGATTCAAAGCGGTTGCTCCATCAGCATCTGGAGATAATCAGGGGAGTACACGGTAAAATCAAAGAAAATACAAAACGATATTGAAGCTTTTTAGCGGGGGGGAATACCATGGGTAGAACCACAACTTTTGGAGATGAGCAATTTAGAAACATAAAAGATATCTTGGAGAAACATGGCTATAAAATTAAGTGCACACAAAAGGGAGAGGAAACAACGAAAACAAGATGAGACTATGGAATATGTCTAGCCTACAAATGTTTATTTATAAGATAATTATGGTATAATTAAGTTAATGGTGCGAGCTGTTTCCTCTTGAAAATGGGAGTGATTCTGTTTTCATTAGTAAGCTATTAACATATAGTAGGAGAATCCAGTAGCCTGTACCTAGTCCTTGGAACTGAAGTGGTAACACCAAGTTTAAGCGTAGGACGGGGAGCAAACGAGCCGAAACGAAAGTGAAGCTATTGAGCCACGAAATAATTATCTAAACGAAGAGGCCGATACTCTCTTTAAGGTAGCAGACAACACTATATAAATCGTATTGGTGAGATTTATATAACACTTCCGGGGTCTGAGGGCTTGGCGAGTTTGATGATAAATAAATATGTTAATCAGAAACTTAGAGGACACTATCAGTATTACGGAGTTACCGATAATACTAGAGGTGTGAAGAGTTATTTAAATGCAGTTACATGGCTGTTGTTCAAATGGCTGAATAGAAGAAGTCAAAGAAGGAGTTACACTCTTGACACATTCTATAATGGACTGCTTAAAACTCTTCCATTACTAGAACCGGCAATAAGCGTGAGCTTATTCTATAGATGATTAAATATGATGTGAAGAGCCGTATTCCTTAATAGGGCACGTACGGTTCCGCCGAGGAGCATGGGTGGCGACGTCCGTGTTTACTCAAGATTATGGAATTTATCAGAGGTGAGATATAAATGTTAACTTTAGCTCAAATAAAGAATTCAGTTTCCGATATAGCAGTAAAATATCCTATAAAAAAGATTTCAATATTTGGCTCTTATGCTGATGGGAGTGCAAGTGATAATAGTGATATTGATATGCTAATAGAGTTTTTGTCGCCAAATATTTCACTTTTTATATTATCTGATATCAAAGAAGAATTGGAATCCAAATTAAATAAGGAAGTAGACTTGATACACGCTCCGATAGAAGCGGATTCCTTAATTAAAATTGATAAAGTAGTTGATATCTATGAATAATAGAGATTTCCAAATAATCAGTAAGATATTTAAAGAAATCGAAGTTGTTGAGGATCTTATTGTTGGGTTCAACTTAGAGAAATTCTCATCTGATGAGCGAACTAAAAGAGCCGTATGCATGACAATTATAAATATTGGCGAACTCACAAAAAGCTTAACCGAAGATTTTAAAGACGCTTATAACAATATTCCTTGGAAATCTATTGCTGGTATGAGAGATATTACTGCTCATAAATATCAAACCTTAAAGGTAGGGGACGTCTGGGTTACCATATTAAATGATATACCCAAGCTGAAGGTTCAATTAAACGAAATATTGAAAGATGTTTTAGATTAGGGCAGCTATTTTTAAAAGTTGCCTTTTCTCTATAAGATCGTGTCTCCGCAAGCACTCTTGTACCAAAGCTAGTTGCCGATTTGATCGACAATAGAACAGGAATGCATGTAGTATGTGCTACCGGACAAAACAAGATATGGATGATTACGGCTTACTACCCGGATGAATATGAATGGTATGAGGATTTAAAGACAAGGAGGAAATGAGCTATGGATTGTATTATGTGTAAGGCAAACCTGTACAAAGGTACTGTGAATCATATTGTTGATGCAGATGGATACATTATTATCGTTAAAAATGTTCCTGCAAATGTATGCAAACAATGTGGTGAATACTATGTTGAACATGAGATTGCACTTAAATTAGAAGAAATTGTTGAAGAATCAAAAAGGAACAGGGCTGAGATTACAATTATAAACTTTTCCGATATAGCTGCATAAATTGTATGTGATGGAATAAATATACCTATCCCCCTTGTCAAGATTATTTGAAAATATAACAGCCTCTGTGTAAGTAGAATAATCTAACAAACAACGCATGGAGAGTTAAAGAGAAGGTTAAAAAGCTTACAGAGCAGGAAGTTGACATTAAGGAATTTATGAATGTAATGTCCTTCGCCTGCGATTTCTATGGACAGGCTAATCGTACCCGTACCAAGTTAGGGCGGAATGACCCTTGTCCTTTCGGCAGCGGCAAGAAGTATAAAAAGTGCTGCGGAAAATGATTTGATGGGGTAACAATTATAGAGTATGAATACCCGGGAAGTTTTATAATAAGCTTCTCTGACAAATCCTGAATTGTCATTTGAATATCATAATTTACGAAAAGGGCAGCTATTTAAGCTGCCCTTTCGTATGAGGTAAACCTTGTCCTTTAAATGAAGTATATATTCGATTGAAGTAATTTCGAGGATCAATACTTCATTTTTTAATAAAAATTTGTTTATAGTAATATATATTAAAAAGTGAGAAAAAAGCAAGGAGGGGGCTATAAATTATGTTTGTTTGTGTTTTTATCGATTGGGAAAATGTTGAAAAAACTGCCAAACAAGAATTTGGTTCGGTGCTTAATTTTGAAGAATTTGTTCAAGTAATCCGCAGTGTTGCCACTTCAAACGGGTCACGTTTAGTGGGGATACAGGCTTATGGAGATTTTGACAAGGGTACGGCTGGCCTAATGAGCACATTAATTAATTTAGGGATTGAACCCCGGCATGTTGTTACAAAGACTGCGCAGGAGTATTTAAAAGGGTCAACAGATATAGAACTTTCGTTAGATATATTAGAAACTATGTATAACTATCCGCATATAACTGATTTTTTGTTTGTTTCCGGTGATAGTGATTTAAGACACGTTATTAAAAGGCTGCAAAAGCTGGGCAAGAATTTGAGGTTATTAGGCTTTAAAACTCATACCAGCCAGTTTATTATTGATATGGTGAATGAATTTATTTTATTGGATGATTACCCGAATATCATGAGGAAAGTAACACAGACTGAAAAAGAGCAAATGACACTGTTGCTGCTTTCCAATGAGTATGTACGTATCGTTATTGAACATGTTGACCGGCTTGAAAAAATGAACAATAAGGATTTTATAGGATTAAATTACTTGCGGAAAAGATTAATTGATCATTATAAAGACTCTGTAACCCAGATCAGTGATGCTTTAACACATTGTATTGATTATGAAATATTAAACATATATCAGGTCCCGAACCCGAATGACCCCAAATATCCAACCCGTGCCTTGAAATTGAACAGAGAAAATCAGGCAGTGCAATATGTATTAAATAAGTGAAATAAGATATATCTTTGTTAATCGGCTTTTTATTTTGTCTATAATACAGTAAAATTAATATAAGCATATTTTAAGCGGAAAGAAAAAGAATATGACTCTTGATGGATTGCTTTCTATTATTAATGCTTTGGATCGATATAAACAAGTCCATATATTGAGAAATAAATAAAATAGTTGAAAAAGACTTTGGCAGAGAAGATATGTAACAGAAGCATTGAGATGTTTTTTAATATAATAAATACTTTTGAAGGGGGAATTTGTAAATGGACATTAATGATTTTAAAGCTTCACAAATGAGGAAAATGGCAGATCTACATAATGGGCTGGAAATAGATATGGAAGAAAAAACAAAACAGCATCTCAATAAAATATTTGAAAGCATAAAATTTAATGCGAAGAATGGTAAGTACAGTACCGTATGCGAGTTAGAGAAAATGCAAAAATATCAGGATGAAATCTACAGTAATATTTTAAATAATCTAATGGAGTGCGGATACAAAGCAGAGATGAGGCTTTATGATTTTTTCCCATGCAATTTTATTGAAATTAGCTGGTGACATATGCCCTCAAAAAAAGTGAGAAGCTCTGCAGTTGCAGGTGAACGGCCATTCCTTTTTATGCCAAATAAAAAAGACACCAATCATAGGTGACCTCTCTACATAATTCCTGTCATTAATTATTTTTCTATAACTTTGTTAATCTTGCTATTCTCAAATTTACATTTTACCAGTCGCAAAATTTTAAAATCATTGCAATTTAAAAGGCTATTGTATAGTTTGCATTTTAATCCATCCACGCTAGTATTAGTAAATTTGCAGTTGCCACAATATAAATCCATAAACCCTCCGTTATTTGCTCATTTTTTTATCTTTTGTTACTTTTTTAGTCATATTTTAATTATAAACCTTATTTGCTAAATAGTATACATAAGTATTTTTATATTGGATTTTTATACTCTCTCGCAAGGATAGAAAAATATTTTCTAAACTAGTAAAATATGTATTGACAATAAAAAATACATTCTATATAATAATAATTATTAATTAAATAAAAATTATCTAAAATAAAAATTATGGAGGAATGAAAAATGTTCAAGAAAATTTTAGTACCCACTGACGTCTCGGAGGCTTCGAAAAGGGCTTTGGATGTGGCTTTAGCGCTGGCAAAACAATTTGAGTCCGAAGTTGAGCTTTTTCATGTAGTTTATACTCCTGAACCAATAGTGGATGCAGAAGCGACTTTTAATTTGGCACCGTTATATCCCACTCCTGACCAGATAAATGAAATGGGACAGGCAGTTATGGAGAGGGCATTAAAGGATGTCGACGCAGGCAACATAAAAATAGAAAAGAAGTTTGTTGCAGGACATGCTGCGATGGAAGTTATAGAAGAAGCAAACAAAGGCTTTGATTTGGTAGTAATGGGAAGCCGCGGCCAGGGACCATTGACAGGTGCAGTATTAGGAAGCGTTGCACAGAGAGTTTTATCAGGTGCACATTGCCCGGTGCTCATAGTAAAATAGTCTATTTGGTTCATAAAGGATATTAAGATAAGAAAAAGGTCTGACCTCGTTTTTAGCGGTGTCAGGCCTTTTGTAATTTAAAATATTTCTTTGTGCAGTTTTATTCCCGTAGGTGTTGCTGCCAAGCCGCCTAAAGAGGTTTCTCTCAATTCAAAGGGCATTGATTTACCTATTCTGTACATTGCATCCACCACTTCATCAAAGGGGATAATGCTCTTTACTCCGGCAAGAGCCATATCGGCAGCTGCCATGGCGTTTACTGATCCCATGGCATTTCGTTTTGCGCAGGGTGCTTCAACCAATCCGGCTATGGGGTCGCATACAAGGCCTAATATGCATTTTATTGCAATGGCTGCGGCGTGAAATGACATTTCCGGTGTACCGCCGGCTAATTCCACACAGGCGGCGGCAGCCATTGCGGATGCAGAGCCGCATTCTGCCTGGCAGCCACCTTCAGCCCCGGATAATGTGGCGTTGCCGGCTATTATGGCTCCCACAGCCGATGCCGTAAATAGGGAATTTACTATTTCTTCCTCTGTGGAGTTGAAATTTTCAGCTGCTGTAATTATAACCGCCGGAAGAATGCCGCAGGAGCCGGCTGTGGGTGCTGCAACTATTCTTCCCATGGCGCTGTTTACTTCGCTGGATGAAAATGCCCTTGCCATGGCTTTGTTTATATTGCTTCCGCACAGGGTTTTGTTTTTATTTATGTTATCGTTTATTCTCTTGGCATCACCGCCGATAAGGCCGCTGATGGATTTTATATCCTTCTCCAATCCCTGGGATGCGGAGCTTCTCATTACTTCAAGGCTTTGGCGCATTCTTTCCATCACTTCTCCTTTGGATTTCTCAGAAGTTTTAGCCTCGTCATCTATTATGGCAGCACTTATTTTCACATTATTTTTGATGCAGTATTCCAGTAGCTCTTTTGCACTGCTGAACATATTTCTCTTCCTTTCTTTATATAGGCTTTACCAGAAAAACCTTTTCTATATCCTTTATTTTTGAAATTCCCTCAATAGCTTCATCAGGAATTGGGTTATCCGTTTCCACCACCATGGATGCCATCTGCCCCTTTGATTTTCTTATAACCTTCATAAAGGCTATATTCACTTTAAGCTCTGATAATAGCGAAGTGACGGCAGTAATTACCCCCGGCCTGTCATAATGCTTTGTGATTATGGTAGGGTATTCTCCCGTAAATTCCACTTCTTCGCCGTTTACTTCCTTTATAAGTACATTTCCGCCGCCTATTGACGATCCAGTGACGGTAAAGGCTGTGCCGTTACTTTTTTCAAAGAGAAACTTAACGGTGTTAGGGTGTACATCCCCCAAGTCGGATTCTATAAATTCGTATTCCAGTCCTTCTTTGCTGGCTATTATAAACGAGTCCCGAAGTCTCTCATCGTGGGGCTCAAAACCCAGTACGCCGGCCAGCAGCGCTTTGTCGGTACCATGGCCTTTATATGTTTTAGCAAAGGAACCATGAAGCAAAAAGGTAACTTTTTTTATATCACTTCCTGCTATGTTTGCTGCAATTCTTCCCAGCCTGGCTGCCCCTGCAGTATGAGAGCTTGAAGGACCTATCATCACCGGCCCTAATATGTCAAACACGCCATAGTTTTTAGCCATATATTTTCACCTGCCGTATTATTAATCTATATACATATTAGTTTATCATTATAGCCGGAATTATGTAAGGAGGGAGGTTTCAAGGAAGGGGACGGTTCATTCCAATTTTGCATTTGGGACAGACTACAGACTTGGATTATTTTATGATATAATATTATAAAAGTATATGTAAAAGTAGGGATTATTTTTTAAGTTTATATGTATAAATGAACCTTTGATGTATATAATACTAATAAAATATACGAACATACGTTCTGAATAAAATATTAAGAAGGTGTGAAAGAATGGAAGATAAAACTTTTGAATTAGTAGAAAAGATGTACATTGAATTTAGCATAAAATTTGAAAAGATTGACAAGAGATTTGATAAAATTGAAAATGAAATATCTGAAATAAAAAAAGACGTAAGAAAAGTTAATGAAAAATTAGACGGGCCTATTAATGACAGGCTCACAGCACTTGAAGACGGATATAAATTAACATATGAAAAATTAACATGCCTCGAAAAGAAAGTGGATGTTTTATCGGATAAGGTTGATAAGCATGATATAAGAATTGAGGTAATAGAAGGCGGCAGAAGAATATAACCATAGGAGCGTGCTCATATTGGAAGATAAAGCTTTTGAATTACTTGAAAAAATGTACGCTGAGTTTAACATAAAGTTTGATAAGATAGATGAGAGATTTGAAAGAATCGACCAAAAATTTGAAAAGATAGACGAGAAGTTTAATAAAATTGATAAGAGATTTGATGATATAAACGTAAAGTTTGCCAGGGTAGGTGAAAGATTAGATAAAATCGACGGCAGGCTGGATAAAGCCGATGAGAGATTTGAAAAGGTTGATACAAGGTTCGATAGCTTAGAAATTAAAGTCGATAGTTTAAAAGATCAGCTTTCGGAATTTGAAGCAAAGACGGCAGCATATCACATAGAAACCATGTCAAATATAAATGAGTTATCAGAAAATATCAATTTCTGGATAGATGAAGATACGAGAACCCGTAAGGATATATTTTTAATTAAGAAAAAGCTGGGCATGATTTAACGAAGCAATAAAATGATATTAATATATATTTTTTTCCATATTTAGATTAAATTCGCATAATTTAGTAGACATGATTTCATATATCGTATATAATAATAATGAAATTAAAATCCGATAAAGGCAAACTTAGGGAAACCTAAGGACGCAAAACTATAGGGGTTAAAATCACATAAAAAGTGATTATGCCAGCCAGTTACCGAAGATGAATGATATACTCGTTTTAATTGCTATTCTTCGGAATAGCTTTATATTTTTACAATTCCTCCGGATTTTAATTTAATAAATTTATGGAGGTATAGGCTGTGAAATTGTTAATTTTTATCGGCGTCTTGTTAACAATTGCAACTTTCATCATGGCTTGTTTAAGGGCAAGTGCCCTGGCAGACAGACGGTACGACACAGACTGTAAAGGAGCTTAAAGCTCCTTTTTTTATTTGGTAAAAATAGAAATTTTAGTATAAGTTATTGACAGAATATGCTATAATGGCATACAAGATGAGTTGATTTCACTGGTTTTTAAGGGGATAAATATGAAAACTTTTAAAAAAATAAGTTTGCTGTTTTGTGCATTACTTATTATTGCAGTTTTTTATATATATAATTGCCTTGTTTATAAAGAGGATATAAGTACATTCAGTAATTACGATAATGTAGATATTAATACCAAGATAAAGACTGCCATATTAGGAGACGGTATTATCGACTTAAACGAAGAGGAATTAAATGCGGCTGCAGCTTTAGCATTACGGGACAATGAGAATGTTAAAGCCATGCATATTGATATACAGGAAAGCAAGGTTTTATTTAAAGCCCTGGTACATATGGCAGGCAGGGAGTTAATGGTCAAAGCCGTTGTAACGCCTGTCATGAAGGATGGGGATATTATAGCTTCAATTGACAGTGTCACAGTGGGAAGGCTTAAGCTCCCGGATATATTAATTAAATACGGTATCAGCCGGTACTTACCCCAAGGAATGGCAGTAACAGAAGATGGATCAATTAATGCAGGAAACCGGATATTGATGCTGGACGGTATTGAAAATATGATACTTAATAATGATAATATAAAAATAGTTTTACAGCAGACCTTGCCGGGGTTTGAAGATTTTGCATCAAATGAGACAAGCAGTGCAGGGTCTGATGCTACAGAAATTACACCGCAACAAGGAAATACGTCAAATCAATCTCAATCGAACAATACGGGAAAGACTGTTACACAAAAACCTTCACCAACAATAACACAGGCCGGCTCAAATCAAACTTCAAACTCAGTTACCCCGACACCGACACAGGGTTCATCCCCGAATCCGGCAATACCAACTGTGCCGGCAGAGGCTGATACTCAGAAAAAAATATCAGCATTGAAAACTACAAACAGCCAGCTATATAATGTGCAAAATGCTGTAAAGAACAGCAGCGCTAAAAACTGGGTAGGCTGGGTAATATCTGTTAACAGCAAAATGATTGGAAATCCCAATGGTAACTTCAGCAGTGATATTAACAGCGCTAAGTCAGCATATAAAAGCTTTTCAGCGGATATAAAAGATGAAATAAAGAGCGCTGCCATTAATAACCTTGACATTTCTGCTGTGAGATACCTTGTAAATGTATACGGTATGTAGTGAGTAATTTTACTTATTGCTTATATTATTTTCTCTTTTCGGAAAGAGGTGATGTAGATTTATAGTAATGAAAACCTATATAAAAAAGTTTAATAAAGTAACAAGAAAGGAGACACACAGAATGCCTAAAAAATTTAAAAGGATTTTTACGTGGTGTTTAGTAACTTGTCTGATTTTAACTCAGACAATTGTTGGCGGCATAGCATTTGCTGAGACATCGGCAGAAAGGCTTTACGGACAGGACAGGTATCAGACTGCAGTTGCTATATCACAAAAAGGATGGCCTTCAGGCTCAGACTATGCAATTATAGCCAGGGGAGACGATTTTGCCGATGCACTTTGTGCAGGACCCCTAGCTAAAAAGTATGATGCGCCTATACTTTTAACTGAGACAAGCACCTTAAATGCCAATACATTAAATGAGTTAAAGAGGTTAGGAGTAAAGAATGTAATCATAGTAGGCGGAACAGGTGCTGTATCTGAAAATGTTGAAATAGCTTTGACTGCAGCAGGTATAGCAAGTGTTGTACGTTTCTGGGGCGCAGACAGATATGAAACATCAGTTAAAATAGCTGAAAAAATTGGTACTGTTAAAACCGTGGTTTTAGCAACTGGTGAAAATTACCCAGATGCACTATCCATAGCACCCGTAGCATCAGCCAACGGCTGGCCAATAATTCTTACAATGAAGGACACATTGCCCTCATCTGCTGTTTTATATATGAATACCTGCGGTGTAACAAAGTCCTATGTTGTTGGCGGTACCGGAGTTATAGGAGATTTGGTATATTATTTGGCACCTAATGCAACAAGGTTAGGCGGTGCTGACAGGTACGCAACAAACGTGCTTGTTATGGACGAATTTAAAGATACTCTCAATTTTGATACTATTTACCTTGCAGTGGGCGATGGCCCAAGCGGCAATGAATTTGCCGATGCACTTTCAGGTGCTGCTTTGGCAGCCAAGACATCATCCCCTGTTGTTTTGGCATATCAGAATCTTGCTGCCGGGACTTTGGACTTTTTAAAGGCTAATACATCCCTGGCAACTGAGGTTATATCCTTAGGAGGAGAAGCAGTTATGCCTTCATCTGTTGCAAATAGCATAACAGCATTGATTCCCGTAGCAGCAAGATACGATTCATCAGGAGTTTATGGACCAGCAGAAGGTACAGAGACAATCAACGGTAATGTAGTTATTGCTGCTGATGGTGTAACGTTACAGAATGTAACCATAGAAGGCGACCTGCTCCTTGCAAAAGCCATAGGATTAGGCACCGTAAACCTTAATAATGTAACTGTAAAAGGTACTACCACTGTCAAAGGCGGCGGTACGGACAGTATTATAATGTACAATTTTAATGGACAAACCGTAGTTGTTGATGTGCCTGACGGCCACAGCGTAAGGCTGGTAGCAAGCGGCAGCACAACTATAGCTGATGTAGTTTTGAACAGCGGCGGTAAGCTGGGGGAATCCGAACTTACCGGAAGCGGTTTTGTAAACGTTGCTATTCCTGCAGGTGCTGAGGTTACCTTAGTTGGTGACTTTGATACAGTCGAAGTTGAGGGAAGCGGAGCAAAGGTAACTTTATCCCAAGGTTCCATTAAGACATTGAATATTGACAGCACAGCAGCCAATGCAGCTGTTGACCTGGCAGAAGGTACAAGTGTAACAACTCTTAACGTAAGTACTTCAGCTTCTGTATCAGGTAAAGGTACAATTAATACTGCAAACATAAACGCCAACGGAGTAACAATAGAACAGAAGCCAAAGACTACTAACGTGGCTTCCGGTGTCAGCGCAAGTGTTGGCGGAAAGACAGTAACCGGTACACCATCAACCGGCGGCGGTGGCGGTGGTGGCGGCGGTAACGGAGACGATGATGACGATGAGCCAGCTCCAGAGATTGAAAGACTTGCCGGCGTTGCACCAGTTAATGGTGTATTTACATTGGATGCGCCTTATAATATCTCCGGTGCAACTATTATAGTATCGGCAGCAGGCACGGTTACATTATCTTATGATGACGATGATGAAGACGATGAGCCAAACAGGACCCTTGGACAATGGTCATTTAGCAGCGGTTCAAATGAATTAACCGTAATAGGTAATGCAAGCGGATTGAGACCATTAAATATTTTATCAGCATTGCAGGATGCTGATATAGATGTTAATGACATTGCAGATGCTATAGACCTTACTGCCATATTAAATGCTGTAAAGAATGATGATTACAAGGCAGTTATTTATGATGAAGTAATTCCGACTTTACTTGATGGTTTAACAGGACAAGTAGGAAATATTTCAAGCATTTACGAGGCTATAGGCTTACCAACAATTTATGATGCTGCCGGAAATGATACACAGGAAGGTATACAGGAAGCTTTAGCTCCTGCGATAGCAGTATATGTTGATAATGATGGAATCTACTCAAGTAATGCTTTTGCTACATTAGTTGGTGATGATTCAGAAGATATGATAGATGAAATAAACAGCGCACCTTGGAGTTCAGATTTCTATGAAGCTATTAATTTCACTATTTTAACAAATGCATTAATTAATTCAAGTGAAAAGCAAGCTATATATGATGCTGTTAATCTGGAAGCAATTTATGAAGCTGCAAGAGACGAAGCTCAATTAAACCCTACTACTCTTTATGCGGCATTAATGGGAGCATTCCATGAAATTCAGGCTCTTGAAGATGATACTAAAGAAATCATCGAAGAGCAAGGTATTGATAAGGTACTGAATATGCTGATAGAAGATGCTGGATATACTTTTATACTTGAAATAACCAACAGCAACGGAACAACTAGATACACAATTGAAGCGAATTAATTAAATCAAGCTTTGTTAAAGCACTCTATCCAACTTGGACAGAGTGCTTTTTTCATCTTTATAACAAATTTACCACATTTTATCGACATAATAGAAAATATCTATATAATTATATTTATAAGTGTTTTTAAAAGGGGATTATCAATGGGAATTACAAGGTTACATCATTGATAAAATACACAAAAGGAGCGATAGTATGATAAAAAACAGAAAAGCGGTATCTGCGTTTATTCTGGCTGTATGCATTTTGCTTTTGCAGATATGTTTACCTAAAAGTGCTCTAGGACAGATAAGAGTGCCGGAGAGGTTATCAGGCAGCGACAGGTATAAAACGGCAGTATCCATTTCACAAAAAGGGTGGCCTGATGGTTCGGACTATGCGGTAATTGCCAGGGGAGATGATTTTGCCGATGCTTTATGCGCAGGGCCATTGGCTAAAAAATATAATGCTCCCATACTTTTAACCATGACGGATAGTTTGGGTGCGGATACACTTGAAGAATTAAAAAGGCTTAAAGTTAAGAATATTATTATTGTAGGCGGTACAGGGGCAGTTTCACAAAATGTTGAAAGCACTATTTTTACCGCAGGAATTTCACACATGGAACGTATATGGGGAAGCGATAGATATGAAACATCTGCAAAGATAGCTGAAAAAGTTGGTACAAGCACTAAGGTGGTACTGGCAACAGGAGAAAACTTTCCTGATGCATTATCAGTTTCCGCAATTGCAGCAAATATGGGAATGCCCATACTATTGACGATGAAGGACAGCCTTCCGGAAGGAGCAAGGCAGTATATCATAAATAACGGAGTTACTAATACATATTTGATAGGCGGCAATGGTGTAATATCTGACGGCGTCATGTACACTGTGCCTGGTTTTAAAAGATTAGGAGGCATTGACAGGTATGAGACAAATGTCCTTGTAATGCAGGAATTTGCCGGCAGCTTAAATTTCTCAAACATATTTACGGCAGTAGGTGACGGGCCAAACGGAGATGAGTTTGCCGATGCACTGTCGGGAGCAGTATTGGCAGCGCAGACAGCCTCACCTTTAATACTTGCCAATGGCGTGCTGCCAGCTGTTACAGCGGACTTTTTAAAGACAAGGGTTACCGGCGAATCCACAGTCACAGCCTTAGGCGGAGAAGCGGTTATGCCTGTTACAGTTATTGAAGGACTAGTGGCTGTTATAAATAATGCATCACAGGCGCCTGTGATTACCCCAACACCTGTGGTAACACCGACACCAACTCCCACACCGGCAGTTACGCCTCCGGCGGGCGGCGGTGGAGGAGGCGGAGGAGCACCTGCTGCACAAACTGCCGATATCACTAACATAAAGGTTATAAGCTATGACGGTGAGACCCTCCTTAACGAGGATGGCGATACATTTGACTTAAGCAGATTTGGCGATAATGTCCGGATAAAATATATAGAAGTTACTGCCGATAATAATTGTGCTATAAAAATAACCGGCGTATTATATGAAGGCGATGATTTATGGGATAGTGAGTATACCACGACACTTCGCAAAAATACATCACGCAGGCTTGATATAGACAGCATATTGGATTTTACAAGCGGCAATAACGGGGTGTTATTAGGATCCTTAAGGTCAATAGTAGACAGTGTTACGATAAGAGGCATACTCGAAATTGATGGCGAAGAAGTGAATACCGTAAGAATTAATTTAGAACTTTAAAAAACAAAGTCCGGCCTGGGGTTATCCTGAGCCGGATTTTAAAATATGTTCGATATATATGCAATCTAAATATCTTTTGTTTTGCTTCTGTTTCTGTCGGTGTAATAATATCCATATCTGTAATAATAGTTTCCGGGAGATGTGCTCTTATATTTATTGAGAACCGTCCCTATTATATCTGCCTTTACGTTAACTAAAAGGTCCCTGGCTTTTAATACACTTTCTATAGTGGCTTCTCCGGAAGCAATAACAAGTATGGTACCATCGCTGATGGATGCCAAAAGGGCGCCGTCGGTAACGACGATCACAGGCGGAGCATCGATTAAAATATAATCGTAGTATTCCTTAAGTCCGTCCAGTATGGACTTCATTTTATTGGAGCCTAAAAGTTCAGCCGGATTGGGAGGCTTGGGGCCGCACGGCAATACATCAAGCTTTTCTATATCGGTTTTATGTATGAAATTTTCATGATCGCTGCCGCCTATAAGCATATTGGTGATACCGTAATCATTGGGGAGAGAAAACATTTTGTGGACGGTAGGGTTTCTTAAGTCGCCTTCCATTAAAAGCACTTTGTTTCCTGCCTGGGACAGTGTTACTGCAAGATTTGAAATTATTGTACTTTTGCCTTCGTTTGGGCCTGTGCTGGTAAAGACAATTGTTTTTACGTTCTTGTCAAAGGAAGTGAATTTTATATTTGTTCTCAGTGTCCTGAAAATCTCCGAAATAGGGGATTTAGGGTCGTTGTAGGCGAAGAGTCTGGAATCCATGGCTATTTCTCCTTTGAATCTATATATGGTATGCTTGCTAAAACCGTTATTCCAAGATATCTTTCAATATCGCTTTCTGTCTTTATGGTGTTATCCAAATATTCCAATAAAAATGAAATTCCGAGGGATAACATCAGCCCTACAAAGGCGGCAATTGCTATATTCAGAAGTATCCTTGGCTTGACAGGTGATGTGGGCATCAGTGCATAATCCATGATTTTCACATCGTCTGCATTCATCATTTCCCGTGCATTTTCTTCGAATACTCTTGCAATGGTATTTGCAAGCATCATTGCTGTTTCAGGATTTTCATCCTGCACTGATAATTCAAGTATTTGTGTATCGCCTTTTGTTAAAACCGTGAGGTTTTTCTGAAGCTCGTTCGATGTCATGTCATATTTTAATTGCGATAAGGCTTTATCGGCTACAAGCCTGCTTTTTATTATTTCAGCATATGTTTTTACAAGTCTCTGATACATTAAAACGTCATTATACTGCATCCGCTCGTTGTCATTATTGGGAGTTCGTCCAATTATCATGGTGGCTTTTGCTTCATACACTGGATTTAATAAAAATATGCTTACAAGTCCGCTTGCTAATGCAGCAATCAGTGTTACCAAAATAATTATCCATATACGTTTACGAATGATATGCAGATATTCCAGTAACTCCATTTTTTTATCCTCTCATTCTGTATTATTTACGCAGGCAACAAATATATTTTTTTGAATATATATACATTACATATTTTACTATAATAAATAATGTTAATCAACGAAATAAAATTCTGTAAGCATCAGTAAATCATAAATAGGAAGTCCCGGCTGAGAGTGGGCAATCGTGTTATATAGCTTTATTTGACGTGCCAAAATTTAAATAAATTTTTTTTGATTTTTACGGCTTTTCCTGTTTCAATTGTCTCTCCCTTTATTATTTTTAAAGGGTTGTTTATAAACAGATTATCAGTAAAACCGTGCCCGTACTTCTCAGATACCGTATTAAAAGTATTACCTAAAAATGATACTCTTTTGCTGATTGAATGGTTATCGCTGGCTATTATATGAACCATGTTATGTTTTAATAATGTGTGGGCTGTCTTTTGAACGGTTTTGCCGAACATACCGTCAATACTTCCGCAGTTCACCTGAATAACGCAGCCGCTTTCAATAAAATCACAGACAAGGTTGGGCTCCTCTATGACGCATTTATATCTTTCAGGATGGGCCAGGACGGGAATCAATCCCTTTATTTTCAAATGAAAGATTACATCTTCAAAATAAGGAGGCAATTGTGAGTACATGGGAAGCTCAATCAAAATATATTTAGTGTTGTTAAGGGTCAATAAGACTCCTTTTTCATACAATTCCACAATATTCGGTGAAAAATAAATTTCCATTCCGGTCAGTATCGTCAGGCTGACATCTCTTTTTATGCAGTCCTCATTTAAAAGAGATGTCTTTTCAATAACTTCATTTTTGTCGCTTTCCATTTCATTTTCAACAAAATGAGGTGTTGCAATAATTGTGTTTATTCCCTGATTTACTGCTATGGTGCACAACTGCCGGCTGTCATTTATGTCATCTGCTCCGTCATCAATATCGGGGAGTATGTGGCAATGGATATCGTACATTATTTTTCCTCTCTTTTAAATCATTCAAGCATTTTAACTTTAGTTTTGTCGAACAGACTAATATAGAAGTGATAATCAGATATTTTAAATGGTATTCCATATATTTTTTTTATGCCGTTAATTATATTCTACCAGATAAAGTTGGAGTCTCCAAGTATTAGCATTTACTGAAAAATTTTTTTAGATAAGCTGACAAAACATATAAAATATATGGAAAATATGACGAAAGATGTTATAATGGAATATAAATTATATTAAAAGTTTAATTGAAAGTTTAATTAAAAGAATATTATTTATACGATTTTAGATTTAACTGTTTTACAAATGATAAATAACTGCTTGAGGAGGATGAAAAATGTTTTTTGGTACCAGAAAAAAGCCGGATGGGCCGACACAGTCGCAAATTGATTATGCCAAGGAACTATATCGTATGTTTCACGGCAGGGAATTAAAAAAATCCGAATTGACTAAAGAAAATATAGATAGGATTATATCCGAGTATTCAAACAAATTGCATTCCGTTATAAATGAATAAATTTGAAATGACTTGAAATGCAAAAAGCTTTCTTTAAAAATAAGGAAAGCTTTTTTAATTTTCAAGGATACGGCAGGCATTCATATTTTATTGTTTTTCTTAACGTCTTCCTCCATATATCTTTCAGCATTTTTTGATGCTGTAAGAAGGGCACACAGCAAAAACCCGAAGCTGCCGCTTATTATGGCAATAAATATGGTTTTCAGCATATTTTTACCTCCTGCACAATTAGCTGCTCTTAGATTTATCTCCACTTGAGTATTAATTTATACATTTTTTCAGGCCTGCACAGTTATGTAAAAATATTTTGTTTTCTATGTATAACATCTTTCTAAATGGAAAATAATGGACAGATAGAAGGGGCATATGCTCTTTGAAGTGGACAAATACCTCTATTTAATAATATTAAGAGAAGAGGAGGAAAGATGCCAAAAAAAATTAAAAAATGGGCAGCAAATTTACTGAGTTTGTTGTTATTGACGGTTATATTCCTATCTTTATTTCAGATTATTTCTAACATAAAAAATCCGGGACGCATTCCAAAGGTTTTTGGCTTCGGGTTTTTGGCCATCCTGTCTGACAGTATGCATCCGGCAATTCATGCCGGTGATATGATAATTTCCCGGGAAACAAAAGCTTCAAATATAAAAATAGGAGACATCATTACCTATAATGTGGACAACGATATCTACGTCACCCATAGAGTGGCCGATGTTATTGACTATAACAATGCACCTTTGTTTTTGACAAAGGGTGATGCAAACAATGCTTTTGACGGAGAATTCGTACAGCCTGAAAGGCTGGAAGGCGTAATGATGCTGAGAATACCTTTCGGAGGGTATATTGCTAATTTTATAAGAAGCGGGGCAGGATTTTTTATATTCATAGTTCTGCCGGCGATATTTCTGTTTTTAGGTAAAGATGAGGGTGTTTCGAGCTGGTCAGGCAGTGAGGAATTAAACAGAAGTGCAGATGCAGGGAATAAGGAGTAGCCATATGAAAGCTTGTATAAGTAGCAACACAGTAAATTATGTTTTATGGAGCTCAGTTTTAGTTTTGATTCAGTGACTTAAAGGACAAACATGATGTTATATATTTTGAATATAGGAGGTTCAGCAATGAAAAAAAGAATATTACTTGGTTTGATACTAATCGGGTCTATTGCATTGGGATTTAGGATAGGCTCATATGCATGGTTTTCAAGTACTGAGACAAGTGCAGGAAATGTAATCACGGCAGGTACTTTGTCGGTAAGCACCGATGGCAGCACAGTTTTGGAGAATGAAGAAAATAGAATAAACTTCAACATTGCTAATATGCAGCCGGGTGATGTTACCGAAGAGTTTAAAGTCATAGTGAAAAATACAGGTACTCTTCCGGCGGCTATATTTGGCAGGTTCACCATGAGTCCGGAACCGGAGGATAGTTCTTATCATCTTTTTAAGGATTATGAGTTTTATGACTATAAAGTAGAGTATTTTAAGGACGGAGGAGAAGAAGTTCTCCGCTGGGAGCATAGAGATGATGATAATGACCCTTACTATGGTACCGCAATAAACCAAGACTGTTTTATTAGAGGCGGCCAGGCAGAAAAGTTTGAAGCAGCCGGAGGTACTAAAGATCTTTATAACTGGATAACAGGCAAAGGCCCGTTAGATTTTATGACAAACGGAGACTCGTGGGATATGGAAGGCGTAGGCGCTAAAGGATATTATGAAATAAGCTTCAGAATTAAATATAAAGACACGGCAACAGAACAAGGACAATCCGCAAGTTTAGGTTATATAGTTAAAGCAACACAAATCAATCAGGCTGCATTAAATGATTTTGAAGAAGCATTGGAGCTGCCTGATGGTGCTCTTGCGGGACAGGAAGATTATTTAAAAGACAGCGCTGAATTATACAGATAGAAAATTATTAGGTTTGACGGACGGAAGTTTGATTCGGCGAAAAATCAATTAATTAATCTGAAAGAAAGATAAATTACCATGATGGGAGGTAAGCATATTGAAAGATGTAAATAACAAATCAATGTTGACAATTATAAGGATAAACATAATATTAGCAGCCGGTGTGCTTATCTCCCTTGCTTTTTTCTCCGGTCAGAATGTATATTCCTGGTTTTCGTCAGCTGCCTCTGCCAATATGGATGTTCAGGTAGGAACGGCAGATTCAATAATAGCGGTTATAAATATGGAGACAATTAATCCCGATAAGATACGGCTGGCAAAATCAGCTGAAATAACTGACAGCCCTTTGATATTTTTCTCTGTTGAAGGAGAAGCTGCCCAATATGTGTCTCCGTTAAACCCTGTCAGAATTGCTGACAGCATTGAAGTTCCCATTAAAGTCAGAGTTACACTGAGGCAGTATCTTGAGCTTTTGCAGAATGAAGAAGACTTTACAGGTGAAATAAAAGTAAAGTATTTAAATGAGTTTATCGATGAAGGCCTTGCCTTCACATTTAAAGGTGATTTTTTAAAGGCTTCCTTTATTGAAGCTCTGGAAAATGAAGAGAATATTACAGGGGACAGCAGCCTTAACGATGAACTGACTGAATTATTGTTATATATTGTCCGATACGGCATCTGGGATGAGGATATTGTGGATAACATTGCAGCCGGATTGGGAGTAAATGAAAAATTCTCGGAGGATATGTTTGAATTTTCATTTTCAAAAGAACAATTGAGATTGCTGAAGGCTTTGACTCCAGGCTTAATTGAATATGTTGATAGACTATATGATACAGCTCAGGAGCTGGACCATGAGAATGAAAGCATGGGAATAGAAATAGCAGATAAAGAGAATAAAATATTTGAGCTTGAAGCCGTTATTATCTCTTTGGAAGATGAAGTAAATTCACTTAAAGAACAGAATGCAGGACTTGATTTGGATAATAGGGAAAAGCTGCCGGAAACTATTGATACAACGGAGGAAACAAATACAGAAGTCGAAAATTCTGGTCAGCAGGATATAGAAAATAGCGTTCAAAATGATGAAAATTCTTCTCATGAGACGGAAGATGCAGAAAACGGCGATGATAACGCTGAAGCAGGAACTGACGGTGTCGAAAATGGGCAAAATAGCGGCAATAATCAGGATGATCCAATCGGGAATGCTGAAGATGCGCTAAAGGGCGGTCAGGAAAATAATCAGGTGGAACATAACGGCGCCGGTGTGACTGGTGAAGAGAATCAGAACAGCAATCCTATAAATGACCCCATTGAACAGCCTGTAAATGACGAAGAGGTTGACGGAAATAATGAAAATAGACAAAATAGCCGGAATAATTAACTAAAGGAGCAAAAGTCATGCAGGATAAAAGGCTGCGTTATATCACCTTTATTACAACTGCATATATCTTGCTTAACAGCCTATTGTATTGCAATATAAAAGCTGCAGCCATGCCGGGGGCAAATACTCTGCCCTTCAATATTTTGTTGGGTATGGGCAGATTCCATAACTCCATAAATGTATCACAGGCCGGCTCAATATCATCCCAATATATAATACTGGCAAGTTGGAGAAATTTTTCGGATGCCCTGCTTGCAGGCTCACTTTCTGCAAGGCTTAATGTGCCGGTATATTTTAGCGGGTATAATGATATTTCTATGCAGATTGTACAGGAAATACATAAGCTTTCACCATCAAAAATAATAATAATCGGAGATATAAACAGCATACCGCCAGTGATTGAGAATAGATTAAAAGAGTCAGGATTAATTATAGAGCGTATACAGGGCATTGACAGATACCTGCTCTCATATTTTCTCACATCTACTTTAAATTTAACAACAAGAGGCATTAATACAGGCTATCCCGTCAATATTTCACCGCAGAAAAACATTATTAATTTTTTATCTCCTTCGACATACAATACTATAATGCCAAGCGGTTATTATTTTATGCCGTTAAATATCGCACTTGATATTTTAAACAGGGTAAACCCTTTATTGCCCAATAAGACAAACAATAAGAATCGAAATAAAGAAGAAAAAACCATCATAATAGATAAACAAATCTTTGAGGAGTCCACCCCTTTTAATATCATGAACGCCTCACCTGGAGACAAATTCACTGCAGTATACCATATAAAAAATACCGGCACCGGAAAGGCGCAATTGTCGGCATATTTCAGCTGTATCCCGTCATACCCTGATTTGGGAACTCAAATCATAGTGAACAGCATGAAGTTTGACAGCAAGCTCATTACTCTTCCTGAGGGAAAAACCTATGGCAAAGCAACTGTTGCCGGCTTGAACGGTATAAATCTCACCCTGACATCCAACCTGCCGCCCCGGATGAACAAAGAGAAGGACTTTATTATAGAATGTGTATTCGCCCCGGTTAACGCCGACCATAATATTTACATGGGAAAGAGCTTAACGGGCAGTTTTATTTTTTCAGTTAAATAATTAGTATGTTTCAAGGGAGCTATCTTAATATGATGAAATGAACACTGCGGAGTTGCTATAGAGACTGTTAACTAGGCGAAGGAAAGCTGTGCCGTTGTTTGAGCGACAGCAAGTTATGGCAATAAGCTGGGGACATTTCTCAACAAAGTGAGAAGTGTCCCTTAATATTAAAAACAGCCAAGTTTACAATCTCATAGTCACGTAGCAGTTAATGAATCATATTTAAGATAGTAAATCTAGAAAACTTGAAGGGCAAAGGCAAGTTATTGTATAATTAAGTAGAAATATAAGGAAACCGAGTAAAGATGAGGTGCTGCCTTGATGGATACGTCAAACAATAACCATATATTTGCCCTGGATATAGGAACAAGAAGCGTAATAGGAATAGTGTGCAAAAGAGAGGCTACTTCTGTAAAGATTGTGGCTGAAAGCATGGTGGAGCATGACAGCAGGTCCATGATTGACGGACAGGTTCATGACGTTGAAAAAGTTGCCCAGATTGTTATGAAGGTAAAAAGAGAACTGGAGGACAAAATCGGGTATACTTTGAAGGAAGCCGCCATTGCTGCCGCGGGAAGGGCATTGAAGACAAAATGTGTCCATGTAGAGCAGGACCTTTTAGATGATATGGATATAGACAGCGTTACAATAAGCGGGTTGGAGTTTCAGGGAGTAAGCGAGGCCAGCAGGATTATAAAAGAAGAATCAACAAATGAAAAGGATCATTTTTACTGTGTTGGTTACAGCATAATTTCATATTATTTAAACGGATACACCATGACAAACCTACTTAACCACAGAGGCAGATACATAGGTGCCGATGTTTTGGCGACCTTCCTGCCTCAATCCGTTGTAAACGGACTATACAGGGTGCTGGATTTATGCAGCTTATCCGTTGCCAGCCTGACATTAGAGCCTATAGCGGCAATCGAGGCAGTAGTGCCGGAGAATATCAGGATGCTTAATCTGGCTCTGGTGGATATCGGCGCCGGGACGTCGGACATCGCTATTACAAAAAAAGGATACATAGCCGCTTACGGAATGGTGCCTGTAGCCGGGGATGAGGTAACCGAGGCTATTGCAGAGAAATACCTTGTGGACTTTAATACGGCTGAAGGAATAAAAAGAAGCCTGGCTAAAAAGAAAAAAGTAAGCTTCAAAGATATAACGGGCATGAAAAACACAGTTGAGACCGGTGAGGTTATACAAGCAATCGATGGTACCATAAAAAGGCTGGCCGGAGAAATATCAAAATCTATTTTACAGTTTAACGGTGAAGCGCCGAGAGCCATATTTTTCGTTGGAGGCGGAAGCCAGACCATTAATTTAATAGATGCTGCAGCAGCTGAGCTTGGAATGGACAGGCAGAGGATTACCGTTAAAAAGACGGATTCCATCCAGAACATAGACGGCAGCAACTTGATAATAGAGGGACCGGAAGGCGTTACCGTCATAGGTATAGCCATGACTGCCTTTAAAAAAGCCGGACATGATTTCATAAACGTGTACGTAAACGGCAGGGAATACAGGCTGTTTAATACCGAAAACCTCACAATTGTGGAGGTTTTGGGCTTGATTGGCTACGATCCGACAAATTTGATGGGCAGAAGCGGAAAAGGCGTAAAATTTACGTTAAACGGTGCATCAAGAAAAATATCGGGAGGGCCGCCGTCGCCGCCGGAAATGTTCATAAACGACAAGCCGGCTAATCTGGAGACTATAGTTAACAGCGGAGATTTTATAGTCATTAAGAATGCACTGAACGGCGAGGATGCGGAATACTCCATAATTAAGGCAGCATATAAATACGGAATAAATGTGGATGATGAGGTTATAAAAGTTAACGGAAAAGAAGAAGATGGTTTATATATAATAAAGGATAATGATGAAATTCAGATAGGTGTTCCTGTAAGAGTTAAAGAAGCAGTCAGAGAAGCAGCGGCTGACCTGGCAGGAGCTGTTTCGGAAAGTAAAGAGAAGCAGGCTGCAGCTGCGGAAATTATGCCTCAGGTCAATACCATAAATGTCACCGTCAATGGAAAGAATATAGCTTTGGAAGGCGACAACAAAATTTTTGTGGATATCTTCAACAAATATGATTTTGATTTATCTAAGCCTGCAGGAAACATCAAGCTGAAATTAAACGGAAAAGATGCGGGATTCTCGGATAAATTAAAAAATGGTGATATAATAGAGGTGTTCTGGGAAAAGTAATCATCCGGACGTAATAAAAGAGGTGGTTTGTTTGTATAAGCTCATTGTGTCCGACATGGACGGGACTTTGCTTAACAGCTCGGGGGAAATTTCCAAAGAAAATGCAGATGCAATAAAAGAGGCTATGAAAAGCGGAGTGGAATTTGCCATAGTTACCGGCAGGCCCTACGTTTCAGCAAAGAGCATATTAAAGGAAAGCGGCATAAAATGTTCCGTTATAGGGTGCAACGGAGCCCAGGTTGCCGATGAAAACGGAAATATCGTAAAGACTCATTATATAAACAGGGACAGCTTGAACGCTATTATAAAAAGGGCGGAAAAAGCAAACATATATTATCATATATATGATGATAATTACATTTACACAAAGAGCAGGTTTGACCTTTTAAAAGTACTTAAGAACTATTCCAAAAGCGCTGTAAGCAGCCAGTTCAGCATAAGAAAAATAATCAGGGGAATAAAAAGGCTTTATTTTACCGAAGTAAACGTCAAGAGAAATCTGGCTGCCTTTGCGGCTTCAAAAAAAGGCGGCTTTTATAAAATACAGGTATCATCAACGGATAAGGAAGCTCTGGCTAAATTCAAGGAAAGCATTAAAGGCATACCCCATGTCGATATCACATCCTCCAATTACTACAACGTAGAAGTAGGGGTGGAGGGCGTCACAAAGGGAACAGCCCTAAAAGAGCTGGCGGATTTAAAAGGCATCAAACGTGAAGAAATAATAGCCATGGGAGACAACTACAACGATATGCCAATGCTTGTATATGCCGGCTGCGGCGTCGCCATGGATAACGCCGTAGACGAAGTCAAGGCGGCATGCTCCTTTCACACAAAATCAAACGACGACCATGGCGCCGCCTATGCCATCCAAAAACTCATCTTCGATGGGGAATTCCACCGGGAATAAAAATAAGTGTTGCTTCCGCAACACTTATTTTTATTCCTGGAAGGGGACGGTTCACAACTATTTGTCTTTTTAACCCAATTAGGACATGCTCCTCATTGGGTTTATTAAAGTCGTCTAGTCATTTAGGACCGAAGTCGCCTGGGGAAGTTGCTTGGTGCTTGGGGTGCTTGGGGACGGTTAACAATTATTGATTATTTTGACATAATTGGGACTTGCCCTTAAAAGGCAAAAATGGGTCAAGGGACGATTCGTGATTGTTAATTATTTGACACAATTAGGACATACCTGCCGTTTTTAAACTTTAGTATAGTAAAGTCCATCAAAATCTGATAAAATTTATAGAAATATAGAATGGTTGGAGTTTAACCAGAACAGGAGAGATTTTAATGGCTATTATAAAATCATTCAAGGCAATAAGACCTGAGACCAGACTGGCTGAAAAAGTGGCAGCCCTTCCTTATGATGTTATGGACAGCAATGAGGCAAGGAAGATGGTAACAGGAAATGAGTTTTCGTTTTTGCACGTTGATAAAGCGGAAATCGACCTGGAGCCATCCGTTGATATATATGACAAAAGCGTATATGAAAAGGCAAGGGACAATCTCTATTCAATGATTGATAAAGGTATTTTAAACAAGGATCAGAGGGACAACTTATATATATACAGGCTGGTGATGGATGGGCGTGCACAGACCGGGCTTGTTGCCTGTACATCCATTGATGATTACATGAAGGATGTCATAAAAAAGCATGAACACACCAGGGCGGACAAGGAAAAGGACAGAATAAACCACGTGGATTATTGCAACGCCAATACCGGCCCCATATTCATGCTGTATAGGGCAAAGGCCCGGGTTAACAGCATAATTGACAGCTGGACATCAAATAATAAAGCAGCATACGATTTTGTGGCTGAGGACAACGTCTCCCACACCATCTGGGCAATTGACAATGATGATATTATTAAGGAACTTGCAGATATTTTTAAAGGCATAGATTATTTATACATTGCCGACGGCCATCACAGAGCGGCATCGGCTGTCAAGGTAGGCTTAATGAGAAGGGACGAAAATCCTGATTACGATGGCAGCGAGGAATTCAACTACTTTTTATCGGTGCTTTTCCCCGACGAGCAATTATATATTATGGATTATAACAGGGTTGTAAAAGACTTGAACGGACTGACTGACAAGGAGTTTTTAATTGAGATTTCCGAGGGATTTTACGTTGATGAATATAAAGGCTCAGGACAGTATAAGCCTGCCTGCAAGCACACCTTTGGAATGTACTTAAGCAAAAGATGGTACATTTTAACTGCCAAGGAAAAGACATTTGATGAAAATCACCCGGTGGATTCGCTTGATGTATCCATATTGCAGAACAATTTGCTGAATCCAATCCTCGGAATAGAAGATCCAAGGACGGATAAAAGAATTGACTTCGTAGGCGGGATAAGGGGCTTAAAAGAACTGGAAAGAAGAGTAGAGGGAGGCTATGGCGTGGCTTTTTCCATGTATCCAACCACCATTTCTGATTTGATGGCTATAGCCGATGCCGGCATGGTTATGCCTCCAAAATCCACCTGGTTCGAGCCAAAGCTAAGAAGCGGCCTCTTTATTCACGAGCTTAAATAATAAACCAGCATAAATATGATTCCATTCACGGCTACGTAGCTTAGAAGCTGTAAAACTCGACTGTTAAGGCAAGGTGACACTCCTCGTTTTTTTGAGGAATGTCACCAACCTATCACCATAGCTTGCTTTACTCAAACAATGATGCAGCTTCCCTGCGTCTCGTTAACAGCTTCTACAGCCACTTCGCAATGTTCCTTCCATCATATTTAGGCTGGTTCTTAATTTTACACTCTGATCATATAACTGATGCCTCACAGAAAATATGGCTAATCTTACAACCTCATAAAGCACTTTAACAGGGCAGCCTTTGAAAAAGGCTGCTTTTTGTGCTGATGATAATAGTTATGAGCCTGAGATTCAGCACATTTTTTTGTTAAATTTAATTAAAAATTTTTTTATGGGTATTATAAAACCATGAGACAAAAAATGAGTTGAATGGGAGACATAATACTATGCTTTTAATTATATTAATTGTACTTTTTATAATCGTCATAGCTGTCCTTGCGGTGAATCTTTACAATTGCATGAAAGTAAAAAACGACACCATCCCTCACACATGGGCAGCCATTCTTAATATAGAAGAATTAGAAAAGCACAGTATGGAAATAGCGCTGAGCCATGCGGTTTCATCAAAAACCAAATCTTCAAAGAGGCTCATACCAAGGCTTAACGAAAATTTTGAATACATAGCAAAAACATATAAAGAGCTAAATTCCGAGGTGTCAAAGAGGCGTCCTGTCGCCCCTGCCGCCGAGTGGCTTTTTGACAATTTCTATGTCATCGAAGAGCAGGTAAAGGAAATAAGATTGTCATTTCCAAAGGGATATTATGCAGCGCTTCCCAGCATTTTAAACGGAGAACACAAAGGCTATCCGAGGGTGTACAGCCTGGCATTTGAGGTTGTATCCCATACTGACGGGCGGATAGATGAGCGGCTTTTAATTAATTTTTTAAAGGCTTATCAGTCAAAATCCCAGCTGACCAGCGGAGAATTATGGGCAGTGCCCATAATGCTTCGCGTCGCCTTGATTGAGTTTATAAGGAATTTATGCGAAGAAATATTAAAATCCCAGGGAGAGAAAAGCCTGGCGGATGACCTGGCTGATTCCATATTAAGAGACAATGTTGATATAAACACCGTTGCAGCTGAAATCAACTCAATTACCAAGGATATGGAGTTTATGAGCCATTCCTTTGCCGAGCGGCTGTTAGTGAGGATAAGGCGGCACAGCGGTGAAACAGGCGCAATTATGGCATTGATAGATGACAAACTGGCTTCCAAGGATACCAAGTCCTCGGAAGTCATAGCAATTGAGCACCAGGAACAGGCTAAAAGGCAGATATCCATAGGCAACACCATAACCAGCTTAAGGCTCATATCGAATCTTGGCTGGAACAACATATTTGAAAAGCTCAGTCCCGTTGAACAAATTCTTGAGGAGGACCCGGCGGGTGTTTACAGCCGCATGGATTTTGAAAGCAGGGACTGCTACCGCCACGAAATAGAATTGATGGCAAAGGATTTACGGATTTCCGAATCCATGGTGGCCCAAAAGGCATTGGACTGCGCTTTAAGTGCACCTGAGGATGATGATAAAAGGATAAACCATGTCGGCTATTACATCTTAGGCAGCGGCAGAAAAAAATTAGAAGAGATCGTTGGCTATAAGCCGGGGCCGTGGAAAAAATTCATAAAGCTTTTAAAGCTGTATCCAACATTGATATACCTGTGGTCTGTTTCAATACTGACTTTGATCATTTCATTTACATTGGCATTTGCAAACTACAAAGCGGCTGATGGGCAAAGTGCTGCCGTGCTTATTTTATGCGCCCTTGCGGCGCTTTTGCCGGCAAGCGAACTGGGCGTCGGCATAGTCAACTGGGTTGTCACCCATATATTAACCCCGTCATTCCTGCCCAAACTGGAGCTTAAGGAAGGAATACCTGAGAACTGCACTGCAATGGTTGTGGTGCCCACCCTTCTTCCCAATAAGATAAGGGTAAAGGAATTGTTCGGGCAGCTGGAGGTATATTATCTTGCAAACCAGGATAAGAATCTTTATTTTGGCATCCTGGGAGACTTTACCGATGCCAAGGAAAAGGAAATGCCGGGGGATGAGGATATAATCAAGACCGCCTTGGAGGAGGTTTACAGGCTCAATCAAAAATACGCCGCTGATAATGATATTTTTTATTTTTTCCACAGGTACAGGAAATTTAATCCTGCCGAAGGAAAATGGATGGGATGGGAGAGAAAAAGAGGAAAGCTCATGGAATTCAATGAGCTCTTAAGAGGCGCACAAGATACTACATATCATGTAAAAAGCAATGACTTATCGGAGATTCCGCCCGTTAAATATGTAATTACGCTGGATGCGGACACCGAACTGCCAAGAGGCGCGGCAAAAAAACTCATCGGAACCCTGTCTCATCCTTTAAACCGGGCGGTAGTGGATGAAAATCAAAAAAGGGTTTTGGAAGGCTATGGAATACTGCAGCCACGCATTAATGTCAGCGTTTTGAATGCAAATAAATCCTTATTTTCCAGAATATTTGCGGGAAAAGGCGGAATCGACCCATATACCAACGCAATATCCGATGTGTATCAGGACCTTTTCGGTGAAGGCATATTCACCGGCAAGGGCATATACGACGTAGACATTTTTCAGAGCATGCTAAAGGGATATATCCCGGAGAATGCTGTGCTTAGCCACGACCTTTTGGAGGGCTCTTACATAAGGGCGGGGCTGGTAACTGACATTGAGTTAATAGACGGATTCCCCAGCAAGTATAACTCCTATGCCGCCAGAATGCACAGGTGGGTGAGGGGAGATTGGCAGCTTCTGCCCTGGCTGATGCCAAAGGTAAAGGACGTGAAGGGCGAGTATGTTAAAAACCCATTGTCTGCCATAAGCCGGTGGAAGATTTTCGATAACTTAAGGCGCAGTCTTATTTCCCCTGCCCAGGTGATATTGATTTTTCTTACATTCACTGTGCTGCCGGGGCTTAAATCGCTGTGGACCGGCTTTGCCATACTTACAATTGCCCTGCCCATACTTTGCGGCATGGCAGATGCGGTTATCGCCAGAACCAGGACTAAAAGCTTAAGCTCGAGAACGGCCTTTGACTTTAAAAGCATCTTTATTCAGACGCTCCTGACTTTAATATTCATGCCTTACAGGGCTTATCTGATGCTGGATGCGGTGATTCGTACCATAGTCAGGCTGTTGGTAACAAAGAGAAACCTTTTGGAGTGGGAAACGGCGGCAGATGCTGAAGCCCGGCTCAAGTGCGATACAAAATCCTTCTTTACCAGGATGTGGGCGGCGCCCGTGATTGCCGTGCTTTTGCTGATTTCGGTGCTGACGGTATCTCCGGTTAATTTATCCGGTACCCTTGTTTTTGTCATACTGTGGGTTGCTTCACCTACCATTGCACAGTTTATCAGCCTGGCGGATGATCATAAAAAACCCCTATTGAACAAAGATGATATTTATGAATTAAGAAGGCTTTCAAGAAAGACCTGGAGGTATTTTGAAGATTTTGCGGGACAGGCGGAAAATTATCTGCCTC
This sequence comes from Oxobacter pfennigii, assembly GCF_001317355.1. Taxonomy (NCBI): domain Bacteria; kingdom Bacillati; phylum Bacillota; class Clostridia; order Eubacteriales; family Clostridiaceae; genus Oxobacter; species Oxobacter pfennigii. Next base: position 49,559 of record NZ_LKET01000027.1, on the reverse strand, counting down.
CCGACAACTACCAGGAGGAGCCGGACAGGGGTGCGGCGCACAGGACATCTCCTACAAATATGGGGCTGCTGCTTGCATCCATACTTTGTGCCCGGGATTTAGGCTATATATCCACAAAGGAAATGCTTGAAAAAACAGAAAATACATTTAAAAGCCTGGAGAAGCTTGATACCTGGAAGGGGCATTTTTATAACTGGTACGATACCAAGACATTGCAGCCTTTAAGGCCTCTTTATGTTTCAACCGTTGACAGCGGCAATTTTGTCGGCTGCCTCATGGTTTTAAAGGAAGGGCTTAAGGAATATTTGAAAAGGCCCCTTATTGATGCTGCCTTTATAGACGGCATATTCGACACTTTGGAACTTTTAAAAGATGATTTAGGTTATGAGGATGAGGTTATAAGCCTTATGTCCTATTTTAAAGGCGCAGCCGGCAGCCCGGCAGGTTGGTTTAAGGCGCTGACGGACTTTAAAAACAAAAAAAGTGAAATTGAAAGAGCCCTTAATTTAGGCAATTCTCCCTGGAATTACAAGGTAGACTCCATGATTGCCTCCCTTGAGGATGAGTTAATGGATGCAATGCCCTGGGTTAAACTGACGGAAACAATGTCCTGCGCCTTAAGGGGCAGTGAAAATAAAATCAGGATAAAGGTAAATGATGTCATAGACAAAATAGCTAAGGACACCTCGCCGGCGGGGCTTTGCAAAAATTACCGCCTGGTCATGGCGGATATAAACAGCATAATGGGTGAAGCAAAGGAGCCAGAAGCATCAAAATGGCTGAGGGAATTTAAGGACTCGGTGATGAAGGCCTATCTGAACTGCAATAAAATTTTAAGCACCGGCAAAATACTGTGGGAAGCAGCTGAAAAGATGACAGCAGGCTGTGATTTTAAACCTCTTTTTGATGAGGGCAGGCAGCTTTTTGCCATAGGATACAGCATAGAAGAAGAGCAGCTTAACAAATCCTATTACGATTTGCTTGCATCGGAGGCCAGGCAGACCAGCTTTATTGCCATTGCAAAGGGAGATGTGCCGGAGCGGCACTGGTTCAGATTGGGAAGGCAGTTAACCCTTCTTGACGGCACGAAGGGTCTGGTTTCCTGGAGCGGTACAATGTTTGAATACCTCATGCCCCTTCTTTTCATGAAAAATTATAAAAACACCCTTATGGATGAAACCTATAATTTCGTGGTGGCGGGGCAAAAGGAGTACGGTAATTTGCGGAGGGTGCCCTGGGGTGTGTCGGAATGCGGCTACTACGGCTTTGATGCTTCTCTTAATTACCAGTACAAAGCCTTTGGTGTCCCCAAATTAGGATTAAAAAGAGGATTGATAAATGATATCGTTATTGCACCTTATGCCACGATATTAGCATTGATGGTGGATCCGGTGTCTGCCATGAAAAACATACGGGAATTAAAAAAAGAAGACCTTATGGGAGCCTACGGATTTTACGAAGCCATAGATTACACTCCCGGCAGAGTGCCGGTAGATAAAAAAGGAGCCATTGTCAGAAGCTTCATGGTGCATCACCACGGCATGAGCCTTATATCCCTGAACAATTTTTTGAAGGATAACATAATGCAGGAAAGATTTCACAGGGATCCAAAGATAAAAGCCACCGAGCTTTTGCTTCAGGAAAAGATGCCGGGGAGGATTGTGCTTACAAAGGATGTTGAAGATGAAATTTATCCTGTAGGGAAGATTGCAAAGCCTGTTGAGGATTATGCCAAGGTCATAAAGGAGCCTGTACTTCCATTCCCCGATGCGCATATTATATCAAACGGCGCTTATTCCGTAATTGTATCAAACAGCGGCACAGGCTTGAGCAGAAAAGAGGATACGGTAATCACCAGGTGGAGAGAGGATTCGGTATTGGATACTTACGGGATGTTTTTCTACATCCAGAATATAAATTCCAACAATGTGTGGTCGGCGGCCTATGAGCCGTACAAGGTCATGCCGGAGGAGTACAGAGTGGTGTTTTCAGCCGATAAGGTGGAATTTCAGCGGGTGGACGGAAGCATTGATACCCACATGGAAATTTCAGTATCTCCCGAGGATAATGCGGAAATCCGAAGGATTTCCCTTACAAACCACAGTGACCATGCCAGGGTTATTGAAGTCACGAGCTATTTTGAGGTCGTATTGTCACGGCAGTCGGCAGATACCGCCCATACCGCCTTTAACAAGCTCTTTGTAAGGACTGAATATGTGGATAAATATAACAGCCTGCTTGCCACAAGGCGTCCCAGGTCATTGGAGGAAAAGCCCGTATGGCTTGTTCATACCGTTGCCGTTGAAGGCGAAACCATAGGACCGGTGCAGTATGAAACAGACAGGTTGAAATTTTTAGGAAGAAACAGGGATTTATCCAACCCGGCGGCAATGGATGTGGATCATCCGCTTCTTAACAGCATTGGGCCGGTTATCGACCCTATTATGAGCTTGAGAAGAAGGGTCAGGATAAAGCGGGGAGAAACCGTAAAGCTTGTATACACTACCGGTATAGCAGCAAGCCGGGAGGGAGTAATGGAGCTTGCCGGCAAATACAGCGAAATGCCGGCGTCAAACAGAGCATATGAGCTGGCATGGACCAAGAGCCAGATGGAATCCGGCTTCCTCAATTTAAGAAACAGCGAGGTCGAGACATATCAGAAAATGGTAGCCCATCTTTTGTATGTAAGCCCTTTAAGGAGAACGAGGGAAGACGTGCTTAAAAAGAATGTAAAAGGGCAGTCGGGATTATGGCCCCATGGAATTTCCGGGGATGTGCCGGTTTTATTAGTGGCTTTATCTAAAATAGATGAAATAGATGTGGTGCAGGAAGCATTAAAAGCCCATGAATTTTTGCGTCACAAGGGCTTTGCCGTTGACCTTGTAATATTGAATGAGGATGCTGGAAGCTACATACAAACTCTGCAGCGTCATTTGGAGGATGTTGTGGCAGCCAGCCACGGAAGAGATATGCAAAACCGTCCAGGCGGCGTCTTTTTAAGGCAGGCAAACACAATGGAGCCTGAGGAGAGGGTGCTTTTATATACCGCAGCCAGAATTGTCTTAAAGGGAGAGCTTGGCTCCATTGCAAAGCAGCTTAGGTTAAAACATATTGAAAATGCTGTGCCTGCCATCGAAGATGTCAATAGACCCAGAAAGAGTTATCCGCCCTTTAAGGAAACTGTTAACGGGCTTGTATTTAACAATTCCTTGGGGGGCTTTAAAAAGGACGGCAGCGAATATGTCATACAGATAAACGAGGATACAAACACGCCGGCACCCTGGTCAAACGTCATATCAAACGAGGGATTTGGCTGCATTGTGACGGAGAGCGGTTCGGGCTATACCTTTGCGGAAAACAGCAGGGAATATAAGATAACGCCTTGGTACAACGACCCGGTGGCTGATCCTCCGGGAGAGGTTTTATATATCAAGGATGCCGAGGATTTGGATGTGTGGTCCGTAACGGCAAACCCAATAAGAGAAAAAGAGCCTTATGTTGTAAGGCACGGCTTTGGGTATACGGTATACAGCCACGTGAGCCATGGCATAAAACAGGAAATGACGGTATTTGTTCCAAAGAGCGGGAAGATAAAAATAATGCATGTAAAGCTTAAAAATATATCCGACAGGCCGAGAAGCCTGAGGGTGTGCTATTATATGAGGCCGGTCCTTGGTGTGACGGACCAGATTACGGCACCTTACATCGTCTCAGAGGTGGATGAAGGAACGGGGGCACTGCTTCTAAGAAACACCTACAGCGATGATTTTGCCGGAAGATATGTGTGCATTGATACATCGGCAATTGAGAGAAATGTAACGGGAGACAGGGCGGAATTTATCGGGAGGGGAAAATCCTTAGAATGCCCGGTTGGATTATATAGAAACAATTTATCCGGAAAAGTGGGGGCGGGATTTGACCCTTGCGGTGCCATGGAGATAAGCCTAATTCTGGAAGAAGATGAGGAAAAGGAGCTTGTATTTACATTAAGCCAGGGTGTAAACCGTGAGGAGGCTTTAAATACATCATTAAGATACAGGGATTTAAGTGAAGTAAAGTCTGCTTTTGATGAAGTAAAGGCAATGTGGGTAAAGAAGCTTCAAACTATACAGGTGTCCACGCCGGATAACTCCTTGAATATCATGGTCAACGGATGGCTCATGTATCAGACCATAGCCTCCAGGTTCTGGGCCAGGTCTGCTTTTTATCAGAGCGGCGGGGCCTATGGCTTCAGAGATCAGCTGCAGGACGCAATGGCCATATCCTTTGTATCGCCTGAAAGTACGAGGGGCCATATTTTATACAGCGCCGCCCATCAATTTTTGGAGGGTGATGTGCAGCACTGGTGGCATCCCGTAACGGACAGAGGAATCAGAACCAGGTTCTCCGATGATTTGCTGTGGCTGCCTTACGTTACAGCAGATTATATAAGTGTTACCGGAGATTATAGCATTTTGGATGAAACAGCGCCTTTTTTAGAGGATGAACCATTAGATGAAAAAGAAGATGAAAGGTACAACAAGCCCCGGGTTTCCGGTCAAGCAGGAACCATTTATGATCATTGCCTGAGGGCGATTGACAGGTCCCTTAAATTCGGTGAGCACGGAATACCTTTAATGGGGTCGGGAGACTGGAACGACGGCATGAGCACCGTTGGAAACAAGGGAAGGGGCGAAAGCGTGTGGCTGGGCTGGTTCTTGTATAAGATACTCAATAATTTTGCTCCCATATGCAGGAGGAAAGGAGATAACGATAAGGCAGACAGCTTTATTGAGACTGCAAAAACTATCGTAAATAATATAGAAAAAAATGCATGGGACGGAAGCTGGTACAGAAGGGCATATTTTGATGACGGCACGCCACTAGGCTCCGCATCAAACAGCGAGTGCAAGATTGATTCCCTGGCTCAGTCCTGGTCGGTAATATCAGAAGGCGGTAAAGAATACAGGTCCATTGAAGCTATGGGTGCATTGGAGCAGTATCTGGTAAAAAGGGATGAAGGTTTAATAATGCTGTTAACTCCATCCTTTGATAAAAGTGAATTGGAGCCGGGGTACATCAAGGCCTATGTGCCGGGAGTCAGAGAAAACGGAGGCCAGTATACCCATGCCGCCGTATGGGTGGTCCTGGCCTTTGCAATGCTGGGAAACGGCAACAAGGCATGGGAATTGTTTAATATGATTAACCCGATAAACCATTCAACTACTGCATTGGATACCGCCCGCTACAAGGCGGAGCCCTACGTTATGGCAGCAGATGTGTATGCCGTTGAACCCCACGTAGGCAGAGGCGGCTGGACCTGGTACACAGGAGCCTCCGGCTGGATGTACAGAGTGTGCATAGAACACATCTTAGGCCTTAAAATCCGCGGCGACAAATTGATGATTGACCCTTGCATACCAAAAGAATGGGGAGAATACTCCATGAAATACAACTATCAGGACACCCAATATATAATCACCGTCAAAAACCCTTACGGCACCAACCACGGTGTCAAAAAGGTATACCTAGACGGAGGCGTGGTGGAAGACAACATAATCCCTTTAACCAATGACAACCGCGACCACCACATCGACGTCCTCATGTAGAAAAAGCGGAGCTCCCCGCTCCGCTTTTTTCCATCCAGGGGGACGGTTAATCCAGAGGGACGGTTAACAACTTTTTCTGCTAATCCAGGGGGACGGTTAACAACTTTTTCTGCTAATACCACAATTCAGCTCACTACTATTTTAGTGCCCGTTTGAGGTTTGGGGACGGTTAACAATTCTTCTTTATTTATCCACAATTTGTTTAATCTACAAAAATTAGGCAACAATGATAAAAAAAACAAATAAAGGAGATGATTTCATGCCAAGATGCGCAAGAATAAAAGCTCCATCTTGCACATATCACATCATGGTTAGAAGCATTAGCGAAGTATTGCTATATGACGATGATACCGATAAAATCAGATATTTAAAGACGCTCAAAAAATATCAGGAGATGTTTCGTTTCAAGGTTTATGCCTATTGCATTATGGATACGCATGCCCATTTTATCATTTATTCCAATGGTGCCGACATATCAAAAGTCATGCATGGAGTCAACCAGTCCTATGCTCAATATTACAACAGAAGGCATGGCAGACATGGACATCTTTTCCAAGACAGATTCAAGAGTAAGGTTGTAGAAGACGAAAGTTATCTCATATCATTGTCCGGGTACATTCACAATAACCCAATTGATTTAGAAAATTATAATGGTAATATCGAAGGCTACCCCTATTCAACTTTGGGAATTTATCTGGGGTTAGCACAGGACGCGTTTGGATTGGTAGATCACAAGTTCGTACTTCTACATTTTGGCAAGAATATCAATTTGGCAAGAAATCAATATTTAGGTTACATAAAGCAATGCATCAGCCTGGATATACTTTCGGATATAGAGTTTGAGAACGAACTCAATGACTATTGGAGTCAAAAAAGCTTATATTTGAGAGAGCAGACGGCAGTGGATGTTGCACAGCAAATGTCAGAGAAAATAGGTTTTAAGAAGATAATGCTTTCAATGAAAAGTAACAGCAAAGCTACGGAATATAGATCCTTGTATGTCCTTTTCCTACGAGCATTTTGTGATTTAAAATATGTTGATATTTGCAGAGTTATCGGCAATGTGACACAATCTAGGGTATCTAAACTTTGCTCTATTGGTGTTGATTTGCTCCAAAGTAATGATAAATACAGAAGCATAATGAACGATATTTTCGAAAACTGTAAAACAGCATAAATAATGTCTTTTAATTTTCAATTGCTGCTTCAAATCTTTAACTATTGAAAAATTGTACAAGCTGCCTTTTGTATACGCTAGAAGCCATAGAACATGTATATGGATTTCTCATAAAATCAGAGTAATTTGTGTTGAATGATGGATTTTTTATAATATTCAACTGATAATCATTAATTGTTAACCGTCCCAAATCGGTCTCAACCGGTGAATTTTTGAGTGAGAGTAAATAGTTGTTAACCGTCCCGAAGGGACGAAGGGAGGAGGGCTTCGAAGGGGTTGATTTGTGCGGTTAACAAATATATACTATTATAAATAGGAGGTTTTAGTATGTCAGATGAAAAAAAGGTAATTTTCAGCGGTATTCAGCCGTCGGGCAATTTAACTATAGGAAATTATTTGGGGGCACTGAAAAACTGGGTAAAGCTGCAGGATGAATATGATTGTTTTTATTGCATAGTTGATATGCATGCAATAACGGTCCGTCAGGAACCTAAAGGTTTAAGGGAAAAGACTCTGGAGGTTCTGGCCCTGTATCTTGCGTCGGGCTTGGACCCCAATAAGAATACGCTTTTTATCCAATCCCATGTTCCGGCCCATGCCGAGCTTTCATGGGTACTCAACTGCTTCACCTATATGGGTGAGCTAAGCCGCATGACTCAATTTAAAGATAAATCAGCGAAGCATGAAGAAAATATAAACACCGGCCTCTTTGCTTATCCTGTACTTATGGCTGCCGATATTTTATTGTATCAGACCGACCTTGTTCCCGTGGGTGTCGACCAAAAGCAGCACTTGGAGCTATCCCGCGATATAGCGCAGAGGTTTAATAATTTATACAGCCCCACCTTCAAGGTTCCGGAGCCATATATAGGTACTGAAGGCGCTAAGATTATGAGCCTTCAGGAGCCGGAAAAGAAGATGTCAAAATCCGATGAAAACGAAAATGCGTTTATCACCATGCTTGACAGTCCGGATGTGATAAGAAAGAAAATTAGCCGCGCCGTTACCGATAATTTAGGTACTGTAAGGAATTCCGACGAGCAGCCGGGCATAAAGAATCTTTTATCCATCTTCTCCACCTTTACGGGAAGAACCTCGGAAGACATCGCAAAGGAATACGAAGGCGCAGGCTATGCAAAATTCAAAGCCGATACCGCCGAGGCTGTCATTGCAGAATTGGAGCCAATTCAGATAAAGTGCAGGGAATACATTGCAAACAAGGATTATCTCAATGAGGTATATAAAGAAGGCGCTGAAAAGGCAGCAAGAGTGGCTTACAAAACCTTAAGAAAAGTTCATAAAAAAGTGGGGTTCATCCCTAAAGAATAAGTAAAAGGCAGCTTTCAAGCTGCCTTAATTTTATCTTGCATAAATTTCAATAATTTTTAGTATTACCTCAACGGATTTTTCCATGGACTTAAGGGGGATAAATTCATATTTTCCGTGGAAGTTGTGTCCCCCGGTAAAAAGGTTGGGACAGGGCAATCCCATAAAGGACAATCTTGCACCGTCAGTACCGCCTCTTATTGGCTGGACGAGGGGTTCAACACCAGCTTCCTTCATGGCCTCAATGGCAGTATCAACGATATGCTGCCTTTCTTTTACCTTCTCAACCATATTGGAATACTGATCCTTAATCTTTACTTCAACAGTGCCTTCACCGTATTTTTTATTTAATTTTACAGCCAATTCCTGCATGAATTTTTTGCGGTTTAAAAGTCCCTCATCAGTAAAATCCCTCAGTAAATAGCTGGTTTTTGTAAGCTCCACATTGCCGCTTAAGGTATGCAGATGATAAAATCCCTGATACCCTTCTGTTGCTGCCGGCGTCTCATCCTGGGGAATCATCATATTAAGCTCCGATGCTATGTACATGGAATTTACCATGACTCCTTTTGCCGAGCCGGTGTGAGTGCTCTTTCCGTGTATATCAAATTTTGCAATAGCCGCATTGAAGTTTTCATATTCAACTTCTCCTATTTTTCCTCCGTCCACAGTATAAGCAAAATCAGCTCCGAACTTTTTAACATCAAAAAAGTCCACTCCTCTTCCAACCTCCTCGTCGGGAGTAAAGCCCACCTTAATTGTGCCGTGCTTTATTTCGGGGTGATTTACAAGATACTCGACAGCCGTCATAATTTCCGCAACCCCTGCCTTATCGTCGGCCCCTAATAATGTGATCCCATCCGTTGAAATTATTGTATCTCCCTTGTAATTCAACAGGTCAGGGAATTCATTGGGGGATAACAGGATTCCAAGCTTTTCGTTAAGTACTATATCATTACCGTCATAGTTTTCAGTTATTTTAGGATTGACGTTTTTACCCGGCATGGCATTGCTGGTATCGGTATGGGCGATAAAGCCTATGATTGGAAGATCCTTTTGAATATTTGACGGTAAAGTGGCAAAAACATAGCCAAATTCGTCCATGGTAACATCCCTTAACCCCAAATCTTTTAATTCCTTTGCCAAATCCTTTAAAAGAACAAGCTGACCTTCTGTGCTTGGATAGTCTTCGACATCCTCTTGTGATTGGGTATCATACTTTACGTATCTTAAAAATTTATCCACTACTTTTTCCATAATTCAACCTCTTTTCCCCAAATTAAATTTTAAATCAAAATCCAATCTTACTTTTTTCCATCCCAGACCTTGGCCTTTTATATTTTTTACTGATATATACTATTATACCATTATGTTTCTATATAATAAGGCTCAACTTTGCAAATAATAAGCCTGGGTGATAAATGTGAAAAAAATACCGATGTTTTTTATAACAGTTATAGCAGCATTTTTCTTTATACAGGGCAATAATCATCTTTTACTCTTAGCCAGCCCGAATGGAAGCTCAAAAGCATCTCCAAACCAAAAAACAAACCCAAAATCAAGCTCAAGCCCAACCAACCACGGCTGGGAGGTAAAACGAAACAACGAGCATAAACAGCCGGAGATACCAAAGGCTGCCAAGGAAATGCTTCAAAAATACAACGCATATTATACCGGCGATCCGGATAAAAAGACAATTTACCTGACCATTGATTTAGGCTACGAATCGGGCAACACCAATGCCATTTTAGACGTACTTAAAGCTAATAACGTCAAGGCTACTTTTTTTATCATAAAGGACTATTTCGAAAAAAATCCGGAAATCGTGGACAGAATAGTAAAAGAAGGCCATTCCCTTCAGAACCACACGGCAAATTACCTGAAGCTTCATACCTTAAGTGAAGCCAAGATAAGAAAAGAGATAATGGATATGCATGACAGGATAAAAAACCGCTACAACATCCACATGAAATATTTAAGGACTCCCTATGAGGAATGGTCGGATCCCGTCATGAAAACCGTCAAGGATACGGGCTACAAAACTATATTCTGGAGCATTGCCTGCGTGGACTGGGTAAAGGAAGCAGAGGCGGGATATATATACAATTCCATATTAAACAACCATCATAACGGCGGCATAATATTGATGCATGCAGTGTCCCCCCAGAGCCCCTGGGCAGTGTATATGGCCATAAAAAAATTGCAGGAAAATGGCTATCAATTAAAAACCCTTGATATGTAGCTACACCTAAAGACAATAAAAAAGAGCTGTTGCATTATGAACAACGTAAATGAACATAGCATATTGAGTGTTCAAAATGCAACAGCCCCTTTTAAACTTTTACCGAGCAGAAGTCATTCTTCTGTCTAAGGCAAATTAAAAAAACCTTTTGCTGTTTAAACGTTCCTGTACATCCACCAGTGCTTCGCCAAAGCGCTGGAAGTGAACGACTTCCCTTGCCCACAGGAATTTAAGGGGATCTATAACGTCAGGATCATCTGCGAGAGCAATAAGATGTTCGTATGTTGTCCTTGCTTTTTGCTCTGCTGCCATATCCTCTGTCAGGTCGGTAACAGGGTCTCCAATAGACTGTATGAATGCTGCGGTCCATGGAACTCCGTTTGCGTCTGCAGGATACAGTGCGTTATCATGCTGTGTGAAATATCCGCCGAGGCCTGCTTCTTTCAGCTCTTCAGGAGTAGCATCTTTCGTAAGCTGGTAAATAATTGCACATACAATCTCAACATGAGCTAATTCCTCAGTGCCTATATCATTCAACAGTGCCTTTGATTTGCCCGTAGGCATGGTATGGCGCTGTGCAAGATATCTGAGTGATGCGCTTAATTCTCCGTCAGGTCCCCCATATTGTGCCATTATGCATTTAGCCAGCTTTAAGTCCTTATTTTTAATATGAACCGGATATTCTAATTTCTTTTCATAAATCCACATGACTATTCCTCCTCATCACTCGCCGCTTTCCCAGGGCCAGGGCTCGTCAACCCATGTCCAGACTGATTTGCTGGGGGAATTTCCGAAATTCTGCAAAGGCCCCACCCTCATATTGTACATTTCCTTTAAATCCATCAATTCCTTATGAACGATGTTGAAGTCGGATATAGCCTGCTGGCATGTAGGGTTATTATCAAGAAACAGATTCAGGTCAACGGCAGCGAATTCAAGCTCTTTAATTCTCTTTACAAGGTCCTTAACATCCATTTCTCTCATTTAATCTTCCCCCTTTTCGATCTTTTCAAGCTGAGGCAGATATGATTTTAAAAGGAATGGAAAAACAGTACCTCTTTTTAATGCTTCTTCGGGAAGAACAACTCCCATGTATGGCTGGATCAAAACATATGCTCTTGCATATTCCAAATTATTCATAGGTAACGGCATGCCCGCAGGCATCGGATAACGAAGCAAAAGATTCACCTCAAAAATATAAACTTATAATACCATCATATTCAGCTTGTCAAAATTTGTGCAAGTATAAATATATCAAGGCATTTCATAAAAATCCCTATTTGAAGTTCACAAAATCAATGGACGTGAATATTATATAGTTAACAATATTTTTAAGGGGAGGTTAAGCAAAGGGTTTTAAAAATGGCTACAGTTTTGTATAATATTTTTAATTTAAAAGCATTGGATTCAACAAAGTCGGCGGCAGTTTTAATATTTATTCTGGTTATGGCAGGGCTATTGATACTGCAGAGGTTTACAAGAAAAATGTTCAAAGAAAAACAGATGGAATATGAAAGAGTAAAACTGGCCTACAAAGAAAAAAATAAATTGCTTAAAGACATTTTCACTTCGAAAAATGTGAAATACCCCCCCAAGAGCATATTCATAAGGGTTTTTAAAGAAGAAGGGATACTGGAGCTTTGGTCAAGCTCAAAGGATAAGCCCTACACACTTGTAAAAAGCTACCCGGTAAGCAAATCCTCAGGTGTTTTAGGACCTAAGAGAAAAGAAGGTGATAAGCAGGTGCCCGAAGGCTTTTATTTCATCGATTATTTTAATCCTTTGAGCAAATATTATCTATCCTTAAGCATCAATTACCCGAATGAGTCGGATATGATATTAGGGTACAGGGAAAATCCCGGAGGAGATATATTTATCCACGGAGGCAGCAGTACTATCGGCTGTATTCCCATTAATGATGACGGCATAAAAGAGCTATACATTGCTGCCGTTGAAGCCGTATCCCAGGGACAGGACAGGATTGAGGTTCACATTTTTCCAAAAATCATGGATGATATAGGCTTCCGGGAGCTGCAGGAGAGGCATAAGGATGATGCAGAACTGCTTTATTTCTGGGAGAATATAAAGGCAGGCTATGATGCCTTTGAAAGCACAAAAACTCTTCCTGTCATAAACATAGGACGGGACGGAAGATATATAATAAATATAAAAAAGCTTTGAAAGAAATTTCAGGGCTTTTTTTGGCACTGTACCTTATCTGAACTTGTCTGCAATAGTTTATAAATAATTAATATTTAATTTAATACTAATTCAGAATTAAAAGATATTATTATATGGTATAGTTAAATGTGAAATTATGCTAAAAAGACTAATGTATACCTTAAACAAGGGGTTTAATATTTGCGCACAAGATATTATAATTTTGTTATGTACCTATTCTTAATCTGCCGTTTATTTTACAGCCCATGCCGATCTGTGGTAACCAAACCATATTAAATATAAAAGCAATAATAATTAATTTATGGAGGAGTATTAATGAAAAAGAAATTTTTATCCATGACTATTCTTATTCTTGTATTGGTGAGTATTTTAGCCGGCTGCGGCGGCCAGCCCCAATCTGCGGGACCTGCGCCTCAGACGGATATATATACCCCTGTTGAAACACAAACTATAAAAAAGGAAAACCTGTCCAATATGTCCACATTAAGCGGCAAAGTATTTCCTGATAAGGAAATAGCTGTCATGCCCAAAGCCCCCGGGAAGGTAGCAGCCGTTAATGTCAAGGTGGGGGACAAGGTTAATGAAAAGCAGGTTTTACTGACATTAGATCGCGAAGATATTCAAAAGCAGGTGGATTCAACAAAGGCTGCCTATGATTTGGCTAATGCTAATTACCAAATGAACTTGGAAAAATATAATAATGCAAAACTTACATATGATAGAATGAAAACTTTATATGACAGCGGCGCCATATCAAAGAAGGATTTAGAGCAGGCAGAGCTTGCTGCATCCTCCATACAGCTTGATCTATACAGCGCCCAGTTAAGCCAGGCGGAAGTATCCTACAACCAGGCAATGCAAAATTTACAGAACACAGTTATTGAATCACCTATAAGGGGAATTGTATCCGCTGTAAACGTGGAAGCAGGGGAGATGGCATCCACAGCCCAGCCTGCAGTAACCATCGTGGACATGGATATTGTAAATGTCCAGATAGGCGCTGCAGAAAATATGATAAGCTCCTTAAAGCTAGGACAAGAGGTTAAAATAGCTCTCACTGCCATACCCGGCAAGGAGTATACAGGCCACATAGAAAACATAAGCCCTGTGGCAGACTCCAAGACTCAGATGTATCCCGTAATAATCAATATAGATAATAAAGAACAGGAAATCCTGCCTGGAATGTTTGCAAAGGTGGAGTTCAGCACAGATACGGTTAATGATGCAATCATAGTTAAAAAGGAAAGCATAAAAGAAAAAGAAGGAAAGAGTTACGTATATGTAGTTGAAAATGATGCGGCCGTTGAAAAGGAAGTTGCAATTGGCATGGATACCGGCTCATTAGTTGAGGTTATAAGCGGTCTTAACGAAGGTGAAAATATAATTGTCAAGGGGCAGGACTATGTAGAAAATGGAACAAAAGTTAAGATAGTCAGAGGTGATAATTGATGAACCTTTCGAAGCTCTCAGTCAAAAAGCCTGTCACCGTCATGATGCTGACCCTGATTATAATAATTTTAGGTGCGGTATCATTGCAAAGGCTTCCTATAGATTTGCTGCCCAATATCGAGATTCCAATTATAATAGTTTCAACATCCTATTCGGGAGCAGGGCCCCAGGAGGTGGAAAACCTCATAACAAGGCCTATAGAAGGGGCCATAGGTACCGTAAGCAATATAAAAAACATAACCTCCATGTCATCCGAAGGCAATTCCGTGGTTATAGCGGAGTTTGACTTTGGAATCGATATGGATTTTACATCCCTTGAAATGAGGGAAAAGGTGGACATGGTTAAGGGAATGCTGCCTGAAGATGCGGGAGATCCCATGGTAATAAAAATAGACCCCAATGCCCAGGCCATAGTCCAGCTTTCATTGACAAGTACAATGGAATTATCAAAGCTTCAGGCAATAGCTGAAGACAGCATTCAGCCCAGGTTTGAAAGGCTGGAAGGTATTGCTTCCGTCAGCACAACGGGAGGATATACAAATCAGATAGAAATTTTGGTAAACGAACAAAAAATGAGAGGCTACGGCCTGTCTTTAGATTACCTTTCACAGATACTGGCGTCGGAAAACTTAAATATGCCTGGAGGTCAGGTGCAAAACGGAAATCAGAAGCTGACCATAAAAACTGTAGGCGAATTTAAAAGCGTGGATGAGATAAGGGCTCTTCCCATACCTTTGCAAACAGGCGGTGTGGTAACTTTAAGCGACATAGCGGATGTTCAATTGAATTACAAGGATACCACAAGCATTGTAAAGACTAACGGCAGAGACAGCATAAATATATCGATACAAAAGCAGTCGGGCACAAATACCGTGGCCGTTGCTGAAAGTGTAACAAAAGAGCTTGAAAATTTAAAGAAGGATTTTCCCAACATAAATTTTGAAGTTGTAATGGATCAGTCGGAATACATAAGGTTCTCTATTGATAATGTGGCAAACAGCGCCATACAGGGCGGAATACTGGCCATTCTTATATTGTTCTTATTCTTAAGAAATTTAAGGACTACATTTATAATAGGCGTGTCCATCCCGGTTTCCATTATAGCTACCTTTGCCCTTTTATATTTCAGCAAAATCACATTGAATATGATGACTCTCGGAGGTCTGGCCTTAGGTATAGGTATGCTGGTGGATAACTCCATAGTGGTATTGGAAAATATATTCAGGTTTAGGGAGGAAGGGCATTCCAGGGAAGATGCAGCCATTGAAGGTACGGGGGAAGTAAGCATGGCCGTTGTGGCATCAACTCTGACCACAATTGCCGTATTTATACCTATAGTATTCGTTGAAGGCATGACTGCCATAATTTTTAAGGAGCTGGCCTTGACCATAACCTTTTCACTGGTGGCTTCACTTGTGATAGCACTTACAGTTGTTCCCATGATGGCATCTAAATTACTTAAGGTGGACAGGAACAAGAACAAGGAAAGAAAAGGCATATTAAAAATCTTTTCTTTCATATATGCAGGCTTTGATAAATTCTTTAACGGTATGGAATCCGTATATAAAAAGATATTAAACTGGGCGTTGAATCACAGAAAGAGCACCGTATTTATAGCCATTGCCGTATTTATAGCAAGCATGGTCTCCCTTTCAACAGTTGGTTCGGAATTTTTCCCCCAATCGGACCAGGGTCAGATTTCCATAAGCATATCCATGCCTGACGGCGCTGAAATTGAAGATGTGGCAAAATTGGTGTCAGACATTGAGGGAAAGATTGAAGGAATTCAGGAAATAAAGTCGGTATTTTCAAGGGCGGGTTCCGGCGGAGGTTATCTTGGCGGGGGCTCAAACAGCGGCTCTATTACAGTAATGCTGAAAAGCTTAAGCGAAAGAGAGAGAGGCTCTCTTGAAGTAGCAGATGAAATACGTAATCTGGTAAAGGATATACCCGGTGCTAAAATAGGAGTTACGGCCGCAACCGGCAGCATGGGTATGATGGGAGGTTCTCCTATAAGCATAAGCATAAAGGGAGACGATTTGGAAGAGCTGAAAAGAATAAGCGATGATTTTGAAAATATAATAAGATCTGTCGAAGGAACAAGAGAACCAAGCTCCAGCCTGGACAGAGAGGTACCCGAAGTTCAGATAAAAATAGACAGGCGTGCTGCCACCCAGTATGGCCTGACAGCCTCCCAGATAGCGTCAGCCGTAAGGGGAAATATTACAGGAAGAACGGCGACAACACTGAAATATGACGGTGATGAGCTGGACGTAGTTATAAAGAGCGATAATTTGTACAATGAAAGCTTATCCAATTTAAAGCAGATAATAATACAGACAGCCTCGGGTGCCAGCGTTACTATAGGCCAGGTGGCCGAGGTAACCATAGAAAAAGGCCCCATAACCATAAACAGGGATAATCAGGTTAGGGTGGTTACCGTATCCAGCCAGATTATGGGAAGAGACCTTTTGAGCGTGACAAATGATATAAATCAAAAGCTTATGGAATATAATATGCCGGACGGATATATTTTTGAGATAGGCGGAGAAAGCCAGCAGCAGCAGGAAGCTTTTGCCGATCTTGGAATGGCGCTCGTTCTTGCCCTTATCATAGTTTACATGGTAATAGCATCCCAGTTTGAGTCATTGCTGAATCCATTTATAATCATGCTGTCAGTGCCCTTCTCATTTTCGGGAGGCGCCCTGGCTCTGGCATTGACAAGAAGGTCTTTAAGCGTCCCGGCTTTTATAGGAGTTATAATGCTGGCCGGTATAGTTGTTAATAATGCCATAGTGCTGATAGACTACATTATAACAAGAAGAAAAAGAGGAGAGGACAGGAGGACTGCCGTTATAAATGCAGGCCCCATAAGGCTAAGACCGATATTGATGACGACTTTGACAACCATTTTAGGCCTTATGCCCATGGCATTAGGAATAGGCGAAGGAGCCGAGACTATGGCGCCTATGGGTACGGTGGTTATAGGCGGATTGACCCTTTCAACCTTATTGACACTGGTCTTTATCCCGGTAACCTATACATTGTTTGATGATCTTTCGGTATTTCTTAAGACAAAGCTATTTAAAAGGAAAAATACCGTTGCAGGAGATATAACAGCAGAAATGTAGTTTTAAATATTGTTTTAAGCAGCTAAATGTGATAATATAAACATGATATGATAATTCCTTACAGGAATTATCATATCATGAAAGCTAAATAAAAGCGTGAAGGTGCCATTATGGATAATAGGGAATGAGGTGAAAATCCTCAGCGGACCCACCACTGTACACGGTAGAGATTTTCAATTGCCACTGGCTTTTGCCGGGAAGGCGAAAGTCTTGTTATTCCGTAAGCCAGGAGACCTGCCTTTATGTAATATGTCTGTGCAGACAGGCAGCAGGATGACGGTAAAGTCCTTAAATACGGTATTTTTGTATTTAAGGACTTTTTTATATGTAATAAAGGGTTCCCGGGACCTGCTATAGCAATCAAAGATTGCCATAGTAGGTGGGATTCTTATTTTTAAAATTTCAAGGGGGAAAAGTATTATGAAAAAACAAAAAACAATTATTATGATGGGCCTTTTTATCGCTCTTAGCATCATAGGTGGGTACATAAAAATCCCTAATCCCGTTACATCAAGCATTGCATTTGATTCGCTGCCGGCATTTTTAGCATCTCTTGTCCTGGGAGGATTGCCGGGGGCTGCCGTGGCATTTTTAGGACATATGCTGTCAGCGGCATTGGGAGGTTTTCCTATGAGCTTGCCGATCCATCTCGTTGTAGCCGTTGAAATGGGAATAATAATGGTGGTATTCAGCTTTATAGCAAATAAAATTAACTTGATTGTGGCAATTATAGCAGGTATTATATTAAATGGTATTGTATCACCTGTTATACTGATATTCATTCCTAACTTAGGGCTGCCGGTATTTTTGGCATCACTTCTGCCGTTGATGGCTGCCAGCATATTCAATGTAATTTTGGCTGCAGTAGTTTTCTCATCCATTAAAAATGTAGGATTTGTGAAGGAGATTCAGGAGGCTAAATAATGGGATATTTTGGTCGGGATGTTGAGGTTGTGGATTGCGGCAATGTTTATATAGTGACTGCCTGCGATTCCAGCGGAGCTATAGGAAGCAAAGAGCTGGATGTCGTGAAGGTTACGCCTTATATAGTAGGAAGATATGCAGCCAGAGTGCCGCTTTTAGAGATATTGTCGGCAGGTGCATATCCCATAGTCATGTCCGTCACAATCTCAAACGAGCTGAATCCCACTGGAGAAGGCATACTGGACGGAGTATACGACGAGCTGAAGGCAAATGATATAAAGGAACTGCCAATAGCAATAAGCACTGAAAAAAATATGACCACAAAACAAACTGCCGTTGGCGTCACAGTTGTAGGAAGGTGCGGCAAAGAAGAGCTTAGGATTGGAACGTCAAGGGCTTTGGATGATGTGTATTTCTTAGGCATTCCCAAGGTAGGAAATGAGGTTGACGATCCGGATGATAAAGAGGTGGCAAAAGGAAATCATATAAAGCTGCTATCCTTTATCGAAGGGGTTCATGATATATTGCCCGTAGGCTCAAGAGGTATATTGGCAGAAGCGCAAACATTGGCTAAAAGCAATGGGTGTGAATTGATACTTGAACTCATAGGTGATGTGGATGTAAATAAATCCGCCGGTCCTTCCACCTGCCTTTTGTTTACCTGTTCACCCGGAACTAAGATTCCGAAATTTTTACATGCGCCAGTGGCTAGGATAGGCCGATTAAAATAGTTTATAGAAGAGATAAAGAGTCTTAAAGACTCTTTATCTCTTTTAATATCTCCTGAAATTCATTCATAGAGCTTATAAGCCGCTCAAGTTTGTCTTCAGAAAGCTTTTCCAATCTGCTGCCTATGATGTCCAGCTTTTTATCAAGGTCCTCATTTAAAAATTCCTGACCTTTATTTGAAAGGCTGTAAAATGTATTTCGCCTGTCCTTTGTATCGCTTTCCCTTGTAATATAGCCTTCCTCATCAAGCTTGTTTAGCATTATGCAGGTGCTGGAGCTTGATAAATTAAGCTTTTCACTGAGTTCTTTCAAAGTGCAGCGCTCCAATATTTTAAGGTTAAGCATGGTTTTAAACTGCTGCTCGGTTATGGGTCGGCTGTCATTGTGATAATTATGATAAATCTTCATGTGGCTGTTGAAATTTACGAAAAAATTTAAAAGTTTCCGGGCCGTTTCCTTATTCTGCATTGAGTACACTCCTTCTGACTACTGCTTTGTTTTTCCATTTGTCTGTTCTGTAATAACTATAGCACATCAAAAGACCAGCTATCCAGGCTACAGGAATGCCCCACCATATGCCGTCGGAACCAATTCTGGCAGATAAAAGCGCCGATGCGGGAATTCTTATGACCCATAGGGAAAGTATGGTAAAGAGCATAGGTACAAATGTATCTCCGGCGCCTCTTAATACCGCATTGACTATAAACTGGGTGGAGAATACTATAAAGAAGGCTCCCACTATGGTTAAATATCTTCCGCCTATTGCCTTTACGGCGGCGTCTGAGGTAAATATCGATATGAGGTGCTTTCCAAAGAGTATTACAACTATGGATATTGTCAAGGATATAGTGCCGGATATCAAAATTCCTGCCTTAAATCCCTGTTTTACTCTTTCGGGCTTGTTGGCTCCGATGTTCTGCCCTACAAAGGTGGATACCGCCATGGATACGTTCATACAGGGCATTACTGCAAAGGATTCAATCCTGGTAGCCGCCGTGTAGGCTGCCATGGTGTCGGTTCCGTAGCCGTTTACAATTCTGGTCAATGCCATCATTCCGGCAGAGACCAACATTTGCTGTACGCCGGAGGGAAGGCCTATTCTTACTATGGTTTTAAATATTTCTTTATCATAGGTCATGCCTTTAATGCTGAATCTTAAAACCTCGTGGGTTCTGTTAAGATGGAATACTCCAAAGGCAAAGGAACATGCCTGTGCGATTACCGTCGCCCATGCCGCTCCTGCGACGCCCCAGTTGAATACCATTACAAAGATCAAATCCAGTATGATATTTATAACTGTTGCAATTATCAAAAAAGTGAGGGGGGTTCTGGAATCTCCCAGGCCTCTTAATATGGCGCTTATGGAGTTATATCCGAACATAACCGGCATGCCTAAAAACATTATATTAAGGTATGATTTAGCTGTAGGCAGCACGGTATCGGGAGTTTTTAACAATTTTAAAATGGGTCCGCTGATCATCAACCCCACTACCATCATTATAAGGGCTCCGATAAGGAGGGATATATATGCCGTGTCGATGGTGGTTTTAACTTTTTTTATATCCCTGGCTCCGTAGAACTGGGAAATCATAATGGTGGAACCCATGGTTATTCCCATAATGAGGGCTATAAGAAGGAATAAAATGGGGAAGCTGGCGCCTACGGCCGCCAGGGCGCTTTTCCCCAATGCGCGGCCTACGATAATACTGTCTACGGTAGAATACAGCTGCTGAAAAATATTGCCTATAAGCATAGGCAGTGCGAAGAAGAAAATCTGTTTGGCCTCATTGCCTTGAGTCAAATCTTTCATAATCACTTCTCCTTATTTTGTTATAAAATAATTTTACAGTAAAATAATTTTATAACAAAACACATAATATGTAAATATTACCATGTAAAATAAAGATTACAGAAGGGGATTTTTCTCCGTGAGGTGCTTCCAGTATCTGACCGGCATGAAGCTTTTCTGCAGAGCCTTGTTTTCTCTGTCAGGAATGGCTATGCTGTTAAAATAATCTTTCCAAAGAACCTGAAAATCCATTTCTTCATCAGCTGATTGCAAAGCTGAATCAAGATAGAAAGGGACTATTTCATATTCTTTTTTATTGTACAGGACAGCGGTGTTTCTTTTTACATCATGGATTATAAATAGCTCATTTGACATCCTTTCAACAAAATGAGTTGCCAAAAGAGGCAGGGTGTTGTAATCCGGCTCAATGGGAGCATATAATACATCTCCTTTTAGTTTTTTGAATCTTATGAGGCCTAAAAGCCTGTGTACTTCAAAGGTTACCTTTTTACAGACATTCATTACATTTAGAACCCTTTCATCCTGAAGGTGGAGATTAAGCTTGAAACCCACCTTCCATCCTAAATTAATGTATTCGAATATGAGCTTTCCGGAATTCTCATATTCGGATAAGTAAAGGTAAAATATATTCAATAGTGTATCTCCGCCAATTCTTCTATTAACAGCCTCGGTTATTCTGATTACCTTTTCTTTATCCGTTTCAACTTCAACATAGGTGTCTATGATGCTTTGCTGCACCCTGTCTTTTTTTATGAAAGCCCCCGGACGGATTTTTTTATTAAAGGCTTCACAGACTGCCGAGAGAAGGCCTTCAAAGGTCCCGTCATAAGTAAAGATAATCATTTTAAAGTTCTCCTGTAACTGCAGATGAATTATCCTGCATCATATTGTAAATGGAAAGCTGCTCGAATTTATTTTTAGGAGCCTGCGTTTTTTCCGAAGGCAGTAAAAACTGACGGATGATGGGCAAATCAGTAAATGATGTGCCGTAATATTTGCCCTGGCAGGTTATGAAATGCTTCGCCCGCTTTAACACAACACCGAATTTCTTTAAGTCATCATAGCTTAAGGAGCCTACTCTTCTTGCCGCTCTTATTTTTAAGGCTGAGCGGACACCAATGCCCGGAATTCTTAAAAGAAGGGTATAATCAACGCTGTTTATTTCAACGGGGAAAAGCTCCATATGCTTTAATGCCCAGAAGGATTTTGGGTCCAGATCAATATCAAAATCCGGATTTTTTTCATCCAGTAATTCTCCTGCTTTAAATCCGTAAAACCTTAGCAGCCAGTCGGCCTGATAAAGACGGTGCTCCCTTTTAAGGGGAGGATTTAAAAGCGCCGGAAGGTTGGGATTATCGGATACGGGAATATAAGCCGAATAATACACCCTTTTTAAACTGTAGCGGTTATATAAGCCCTCTGATAATCTTAAAATGCCAAGATCATGGTCATTTGTGGCCCCTATAATCAACTGGGTGGTCTGTCCTGCCGGTAAAAAAAGCGGAGGCTTTTTATATGTTTTTTTGTCTTCTTTTATTTCAATTATTCTGTTGTTTAAATAATCCATGGGTTTAAATATGGCTTCGGCGCTTTTTTGAGGAGCCAGTAATTTTAAGCTCTCCCTTGAGGGAAGTTCGATATTTACGCTCATTCTGTCAACGTAAAGCCCGGCTTTGTCTATAAGCTTTTTATCAGCACCGGGAATTGCCTTTAAGTGTATATAGCCATTGAAATTTGCCATTCTCAATTTCACGACGCATTGCAGCATAAGCTCCATGGTAAAATCCGGGTTTTTATATACCGCAGAGCTTAAAAACAAGCCCTCTATATAGTTTCTTTTATAAAAATTTATAGTTAAATTTACGATTTCATCAGGCGTAAAAATTGCCCGGTCATTGCTGCTGCTCCTCCTGTTTATGCAGTAAGCACAATCATAGGAGCACATATTGGTCATCAGTATTTTAAGGAGGGATATGCACCGTCCGTCAGATGACCAGCTGTGGCATATGCCGCTTACGTGGGCATTTCCAAGGCCGTTATTATTTTTTCTTTCACTGCCGCTGGAGGAACAGGAAACGTCATATCTTGCCGCTGCCGCTAAAATATTGAGCTTTGATTGAATATCCATAAAGTCACCGTCCAATGTAAGGGGACACTTCCCCTCTTTTTAAATAGCTTTTGTAGGAGCCGGGGTAAATGCCCCCGACTTATGGGACGCACCTTTTCTTTGTAAGAAATGAATCTGGAGTAGCCGAAGTGCTTCCTCAACTTAGGGGATATGCCCCGATTTATATTTAATTTTATCATATAAAAACAGTATATGCAAACATATGTTCGAATAAACTGGAAATATCCAGTAAGCAGAAGATGCGCTGAAATAAGAAAGGAAGGCAGTAAAAGATGAAAGGGCTACAGAGAATAGTAAAGGGGCTGTTGCATTTGAAACAGCCCCAACTTAAAGTATCACAACTTAAAGCATCCCAAGGTTATAAGTATCCAATTTGTTTATTGTTTATTACCCCGCAGGCTAATCTCCTTCCGGCGTTTCCTGCCGGCTGGCTTTTAAAATCGTCGGGGCTTTCATGAATTATCATAGCTTTGCCAAGTACATCGCTGACAGTAAATTTGTCGGTGAAAAAATACATTATAGCCTTGCCGTGGTTGGAAAAGAGCACGGGGAAATCTCCGGCATGATTGCCGTGAGGCTGGTTTGTAGGATTCCAGTGGCTTCCGGCAGACTGGAAAGGGTTTTCTGGGTCGCCAACTTCACAGCTGCCCTTTTCATGAATATGAAATCCGTGAGGGCCTATTGGAAGCTTGCTGTCACTGCCCGGCTGGTAGTCGGGAAGGCCGTAAACTTCGGCAAATACATAAGTACCGTCCATCGCATCCAAAAAGTATACCACGCCTCTTATATCGGGTGCTAAAGGACCTCCTTTAATATCTGCTTTTGCTATATTTGTCTTTTCCATTCTCCATTGAGGTGGGTAGGAAAATCCCGGCTGCATATAAGAAAAAACAGGACAAAAGACAGGGTTATAATTAGTAAACAAAGAAAAATCTCCTTTTTTAACTTCTATCACTAATTATAATAGTCTTTTGTCCCTTATTTTGT
Source organism: Oxobacter pfennigii (assembly GCF_001317355.1). Taxonomy (NCBI): domain Bacteria; kingdom Bacillati; phylum Bacillota; class Clostridia; order Eubacteriales; family Clostridiaceae; genus Oxobacter; species Oxobacter pfennigii. Next base: position 25,887 of record NZ_LKET01000027.1, on the reverse strand, counting down.
CCCTATTTATAAAAGTTTCTTATGGTGTGGCATACGAAATCCACTTCATCCTCGGTTATCTCAGGATAAATGGGAAGTGCTGCAATCTCGGTGCAAACCCTTTCCGATACGGGAAAATCACCCTTCTTGTAGCCTAAATAGCTGAAACATTTTTGGAGATGCAAGGGAAGGGGATAATATATGGAATACTGCACTTGGTTTTTCTTAAGATGCTCAACAAGTCCATCCCTGTTTTCAGCTAAAATGTTGAAAACATAGTATACGGGATGCTGCTCTCCCTTTATTTTGGGGAACCTTAAGCCTTGACAATCCTTTAATCTGTCAAAATACCAATTGGCGATAACCTCCCTTTTTGTAATGGCTTCTCTCATGTATTTCATTTTTACCAGGAGTATGGCAGCCTGGATTGTATCTAAGCGGGAGTTGTATCCTATGTAATCGTAATGATATTTTTCAGTGGCTCCGTGTACCCTGTAGGATTTTGCCAGCTTGTAAAGGCCTTCATCATTGGTCACAATCATGCCGCCGTCACCATATGCCCCCAGTGTTTTTGTAGGGAAGAAGGAATATATGCCGTAGTCACCGATGGTGCCGGCGTGCTTGTATTTACTGCCTTTTCCTTTCCAGGACATTCCGAAGGCTTCCGCAGCGTCCTCTAAAACCTTTAAGTTGTGCCTTGCTGCTATATCCATGATTGAATCCATGTCCGCCATCTGGCAGAAAAGGTGGATGGGAACTATGCCTACCGTTTTATCCGTCACGGCATCCTCGATTTTGGCGGCATCAATGTTAAAGGTTTCCTCGTCGATATCAACAAATACCGGCTGCCCCCCATGCCTTGCAATGCAGGAGGTGGAGGCTAAGAATGTAAAGGGGGATGTGATTACCTCACTGCCATTTTTAAAGCCTAAAATATCCGAAGCCAGAACAAGAGCATCGGTGCCTGATGCGACGCCTACGGCGTATTTGGCGCTGGTAAACTCCATTATGGATTTTTCAAGGTCGGCAACTTCTTTGCCCAGTGTGGATATGCCGTCCTTCAACACATTTTCTATGGCCTTGTCAAACTCAGCCTTTTTCTCCTGGTATTCCCTTTGAGATGTATAAAAGTTTACTTTCATTATAATCCACCAGCCTTTAATATCTCTTTTGTACAAGCAATTGTTTCCTTTGCCACATATTCCGCGTCTTCTAAGGCAAGGGTGGAATATAGAGGCAGAGTTATTTCATTGGCATATTGATTATAGGCATTGGGATAATCTTCAATTTTATATCCCAGGCCTTTGTATAATGTAAACATTGGTAAGGGAATAAAGTGCACGTTTGTGCCTATACCCTTGTCTGCCAGCATTTGTATAAGCGCATCCCTCTGTTCTTCCTTAAAGCCCTTTATCCGCAGGGGATACAGGTGATAGGAGGTCTCGGTGCCATTATCCTTTTTAAAAGGAATTTCCGCCCAATCATTTTGGGAAAGCAATTTTGTATAAAGGTCAAATATTTCCTCCCTCTTTTTGAGCATATCATTATAACGTTCTAACTGTACCAGACCTATGGCGGCCAATGTATCTGTCATATTGCATTTGAAGCCGTCGGTCAATATATCGTATTTCCAGGCTCCTGCCTTCATTTTTGATAAAGCGTCCTTGCTCTGGCCATGAAGGGCGGTATATTTGAATTCCCGGAACAAATCCTCCTTGCCAAAAGAAGCCTTGTCATTGTACGTGATTGCTCCGCCTTCCGCCGTAGTAAGATTCTTTACGGCATGGAAGGAGAATACGTGAAAATCAAATTGTGCCCCTACCTTTTGCCCCTTGTATGATGCACCGAGGGAGTGGGCAGAGTCGGAGATAAGCAGTATATCCTCTCTTTTTTTAGCCTTTAAAACCTCTTTTACAGCGTCGTAATCCACCGGAACTCCCCCGAAGTCCACCGTCAATATTGCCCTGGTCTTTGGGGTTATTGCATCATACAGCCTGTTTATATCAATCATGAAGCTGTCCTTTTGAGTATCCACAAAAATCGGCTTTATCCCGCGGTGCAGGGCAACGCTGGCCGTAGCGGTATAGGTATAGGGGGTTGTTATTACATCATCTCCTGATGTGATATTAAAAACCTTAAGTATAAGCTCCATGCCCGCAGTGGCACTGGCCAGGGCTACGGCGTGCTGTGCATTTAAGTATTGCGCAATTTTTTCTTCAAAGGCTGCCACCTTGGGGCCGGAGGTAATCCAGCCTGATTTTAAGACATCAACTACAGCATCTATTTCCGCCTGGCTTATATCCGGGGGAGAGAAGGGTATGCTTTTATGTTTCATAGCTTATGTACTTCCTTTCAAAATTTATTTTGTTCCATAAAAAAATCCTGTGTCTTTGGATATGAATATGCCGTTACTTACAGATATCTCATTATCCAGAAATATTTTAAACTCCATTAGTTTTTCTTCGGAAAACCCCTGTCTTGCGTTGCCCGGCATGGAAAAAATATAATCCATCAAGGGCTTTGCTTCAGTGACAATTAAATTATCTTCATACCTTTTTAGTTTAACATTTTTGAACAATTTTGAAACCTTATCCATTCCATTTTCCAGGTGAAATTTTTCGGTATGCTCCCAGCTTTTAATTGTTATAAGCCGGCAATCAAATTTTTGTATTATATCCCTAAGCTCAGACATGTGTTTTTTACCCACGGTAGAAGCATAGAATATACCTTTGGGTTTAAGGACTCTGTGAACTTCTGACAGGGATTTTTCAATGTCAGGCACATGGTAGAGCATGTGGTTGGCTATAACAGCATCGAAGGTTTCATCTTCAAAGGGTATCATCTGAGCATCCGCCATTTTGAATTTAAACCTGTTATTCTTATTCTTCAAATTAGACTTTGCATCCTTCAGCATACCGGGAGAGAAATCCGTCAGCATTATGCTCCAGCCATCAGGGATAAAGGCAAAATTTTTTACCCATAGACTGGCATCACCGCAGCCTAATTCCAAAATATTTGCATTATCAGGAAGATTTAATTGTTTAAAAAACCATTCCATCCAGCCCTGATTGTTCGTGCTGTAATCTTCATGAACTTTAATCCTGGTCTTTAAATTGGAGGCATTTTGATATTGCGCCGGCCAGTTTATGTCCGCATTGATTGCAGTTATGATATTTATAAATTTGTCCCAATTAAGTTTTTCTCCTTTATTAAGCATTAAAAGAGCCTCGTCGATGGCTGCTGAAACCTCTTGCATATGCCGGATCTTCTGAGTCATCACCTGTTTTTGAAGCTCCAGCGGATTTTTAAAGCCTTTGCCATCAATATCATATTTAATAATGTTTCCTATATCATCAAGGGGCAAACCTATAAATTTTAAGGTCATAATCTTTTGGAGCCTTGCAAAGTCTTCCAGCGAGTAAAGCCTGTGGCCTGACTTATTATGGGCGCTGGGCTGCAAAAGGCCTATACTGTCGTAATACCTCAGAGTCCTGTGTGTAACTCCTGCCTTTGCAGCAAACTCTCCTACGGTGAACATGGCTTCATCATTTCCCAACGACATCACCTCTACATAATTGTAATACATGACGTAACGTCATGGGCAATATTTTTTTGCCGGATAATGAAAAATTTATATAATGCCGGTATTTCACATGACAACTTGGTATGATATTATATGAAAAGGGGCTGCTGCGTCTTGAATAATGTAACGGGCATTGCGAGGGTTCTTTGAAAGTTCTTGGCCTGCCTGTCGCAGAAAATCCTTAGAATTTTTGATTGTTTGAGCGAAAGTAAGTTTAAAAATTCTAGCATTTTCAAGACAGAGAGCTTTAGAACTTGCAGAATCCGAACATAGTAAATGATTGTTCAAGACGCAGCAGCCCAACTAAGGAGGATGGACTATGCTTTGGACTGCGATAATAATTTTGATAATAGTGCTGGATCAGGCTACCAAATATATTATATCGGGTGCCATACCATTGAATGATTCGGTAACGGTAATTGACGGATTCTTTTATATATCCCATGTGCTGAACAAAGGGGCAGCCTGGAGCATTCTGCAAAATAAAAGGTACTTTTTCATAGTTACAACGGTGCTTGTGTGCATATTCATAGCTTATTACCTTTTCAGGCTTAGAAATAAGATTGTAAGGACGGCATTGTCCTTTATAATGGGAGGGGCCATAGGAAATTTAACTGACAGGATTATGACAGGCAGCGTAGTAGATTTTCTGGAATTTCATTTTGGAACCTATATATTCCCTGTGTTTAACGTGGCGGACATATTTATAGTGACAGGCACAATACTTTTGGCTTACTGTATTTTAACATCAAAAGAAGAATTCAATTTATAAAGAACAAAGAGGCTGTGGCATTATGAACAACATAAACGAGCAATTGTGAGAGTTCTGAACAAGTTCTTGGTAACGCTGCCGAAGAAAATACTTAGAATTTTAGATTGTCTGAGCGATAGTGAAGTTTAAAAATTCTTGTATTTTCAAGGCAGGGAGCCTTAGAACTTGCAGAACGCGAACATAGCCAATTGAGTGTTCAAAATGCCACAGCCCCTTATCTTTTACTCCAGTGCGTTTAAATCATATGGTGTCTCCTGGTATACATAGTAGTTGAGCCAATTTGCATATAAAAGGTTTGCATGGCTTCTCCACCTTGAAACGGGGGCTTTTGCCGGGTCGTCATCCTTGAAATAATGCTTTGGCACCTCTATGGGAACACCCTTTGCAACATCTCTGTCGTATTCTGCCTTCAGGGTTAAAGGATCATATTCGGGATGGCCGGTTATAAAAATCTGCCTTCCGTCCTTTGAAGCTACCAAATATACGCCCGACTCTTCCGATTGGGCAAGAATATCAAGGCTTGGCATCTTAACTATATCCTCTTTTCTTATTTCCGTGTGCCGGGATTGCGGCACATAAAATTCATCATCAAACCCTCTTAATAGCTTTACTCCCAGTTTTTCAACGGTATGGGGGAATACACCGAACATTTTTTCCTTGAGGGGGTATTTAGGTATTCCATAATGGTGATAAAGTCCTGCCTGGGCTCCCCAGCATATGTGCAACGTGGAATATACATTGCGGAGGCTCCAGTTCATAATCTCCTTAAGCTCATCCCAGTAATCCACTTCATAAAATTCCAGATGTTCAATAGGAGCTCCCGTTATTATCATGCCATCGAATTTCTCATGCTTTATGCTGTCAAAGGTGGTATAAAAGTTCTTAAGATGCTCTGCCGGGGTGTTCTTGCTTTCGTGGTCCTTTGGCAGAAACAGCGTAATATCCACCTGAAGGGGTGAATTGGCGAGAAGCCTTAAAAGCTGCGTCTCCGTTGAAATTTTTGTAGGCATCAAATTTAATATGGCTATCTTTAACGGGCGGATGTCCTGATGGTAAGCCCTGTCTTCACCCATCACGAAAATATTTTCACTGTTAAGTACTTCAGCTGCCGGAAGGTTATCCGGTATTTTTATTGGCATATAAAAAACCTCCTTCATACTCGATTGTCAATGAAAGAGGTTTACACGCAAAATAAAGCAGACTACCTCTCTCATCTCGCCTCTGAATAAATGAAATTCAGCTGCAGGAATTGGCACCTTTTCAGGTGAATGGACCTGAAGGTTGCCGAGGTTTCATCGGGCCAGTCCCTCAACCTCTCTGGATGAGAACGTGTTCTCATAGATTTTTTTTTATAATATCAACTATTATATGCGGTGTCAAGATATTTTAAGCTGGTGCGGATTAATTATTTTGTTCTAGGTCTTTATCAATTTCAATAAGATATTATGAGCTATTTAAATTTCTATGTGACTTAAGTCCCATAAGAAGGAGAAATATTTAAGGGGTGAATGGAAAATATGTCCGATGTAAAAGTATTAGCAAAAGAAAGAGAAGATATGTACCGCAATTTATTAAGCGGGAGAATTCCGTCAAGGATCCCAATAAGCGGTGCCATGGGCTTAGATTCAGCTATTAAGTATTGCCAGATGGATGTGGCGGAAGTATATTGGGATTTTTCAAAGGCAGAAGCAGCGCTGGATAAGGTATGTCAGGACTTTCCTTCGGATTCGGCACCGGGTGTAGGGCGAAGGTACCCTTCATATTACCAGATTCTAGGCTCTAAGCCTTTTATAATGAGCTCTGACGGAACCATGCAGCATCCCAATGTAGCAGGTATGACGGCGGAAGATTATGATGATTTCATAGCTTCGCCATATGATTGCATTGTAGATAAGATTTTACCGCGCTTATATACCGGACTTGACACAGACTCTAACACAAAAGCCATGACGCTCTCCAAAGCAATGAAGGTTCAAAGCGATGATGCGGCGGTAATCGGAGGCATAAGTGCAAGGCTGAATGCCAAATACGGATTTGTATCAATGGCCGGCGGTGCAACAACGGGTCCCTATGACTTTATGGCCGACTTTTTCAGAAGCTTTACAGGAATCTCATCCGATATTAGAAGAATCCCCCAAAAGGTTATAGAAGCATGTGAAGCTATAACACCCATCCTTATTAAAAAAGGAAAGCCATTGGGCCCTTCAACCTTCGGCCAGGTAGGCATACCCCTCCATATGGGCCCCTTTATGAGAGAAAAGGATTTTGAAAAGTTCTATTGGCCCACATTGAAAAAACAGGTGGAAGCAATAACCGAAATGGGCATAAATGTAAACCTCTTTGTAGAGCATGACTTTATGAGGTTTCTGGATTATTTCTATGAGCTGCCTCCCCATACCATCCTCCGTTTTGAATACGGTGATCCCAAAATCGTTAAGGAGAAGCTGGGCAAAAAGCATATATTAAGCGGTTTTTATCCTCTTGTAATGCTTCACTCGGCCACGAAAGAACAATGCATAGACAAAGCCAAGGAATTGATTGATATACTTGCACCCGGCGGAAATTATATGTTCGGCTTTGACAAGGGCGCCATGGATATGCACGGCAGCATATCCGAAAACTTAAAAGCCGTACTTGAGTATGTATATATAAACGGAAGATATGATGACTATTATAAAGGCGATAACAAGGACCCCCATGAAGCTTTAAAGCTAAAAAGGCGCAGCGAGATAATCAATGAAATAGATAAAAGCATAAATTCAAAGTACTTTACAGTATGGGAAAAATATAGAGAAAGCCATCCGGAGCTTGATGGAAGGCCCTTAAATATAATAGGACCTAAAATTCAAAAATATGAAGATATGATGTTTAACTTTATAATCAATCTTTGTTCTTAAATATATATAGGAGGTTTAAGAATGTCTAAGCTGCCAAAAAGAGTTTATATCGCATACGGATATCAGGAATTTGCCATGGGTTTTGCGACAACAATGGGAACTCAGTATTTTCCTTTCTTTTTGACCGATGTTGCAATGGTATTGCCGGCTGTCGCGGCAACAATCCTGCTTATCGGAAGAGTTGTTGACACAGTTGACGTACCTCTTATAGGAGCGCTGGTTGAAAAAAGCAATATGCCATGGGGTAAATACCGCTCATGGCTTTTTGTAGCCCCGCCCTTAATTATAATTTTTAACCTGCTCATGTTTACCGATTTTAATGTAAGCCTGCCTGTAAAGGCTGCCTATCTCACAATTGCATATATAATGGGCTATGTTTTTGTCAACTTTACAACCACTTCCCGCCTTACAATGCTTCCGGTATTTACCTCGGACCAGACCGAAAGAGCAGCCCTTTCCGCAAGCAGAGGCCAGGGTGCCGCCATAGGACAGCTGGTAAGGGGTGCTATAGTATTGCCGCTGGTCTTATTCCTGGGCGGCGGTGATCAGACTAAGGGATATTTTTTAACCGTGCTGGTATTCGGAGCGGTAATCATATCCGGATTATATTACATTGCCTATCTTGCAAAGGATTATGATAAACCCATGCCGGGAAGAAAGCCTGCCACGCTAAAAGATATGGTTATAGCCGTAGCCACAAACAAACCGCTGCTTTTATTAGTGATTGCGGATATTTTCAGATTGACCGCAACAAACGTCCTCATGGGTTTGGGTATGTATTATTTTAAATATGTCGTAGGAAATCTACTGCTCTTTGCGGTGTATGCGCCTATTACAGCAGGCTGTATGCTTGTGGGAGCCACAACGTCAAGGTTTTTAACCAATAAATATGATAAAAGAACTGTATACAGAATGGGAATAGTAGTCTGGGCCATAGGGATGATTTCTGTTTATTTATTTGCCGGCAGCAATGCGGCGGTATTTATCGCGCTTGTAGGATTGGCACAGTTCGGCATGGCTATATCCAATGCCCCGTCCGCCGCATTTTACTCAGATACTGCCGATTATAGTGAATGGAAGACAGGAAAAAGCGTAAAAGCCCTCAATATGTCCTTACTGCTCATACCAATAAAGGCCGGCGTGGCAATAGGCGGCTCGGTGGCAGCTTTCGGCCTGGCAACCATAGGATTTAAGGCAAATGAGGTTACGCCTGAAGTAGTGCAGGGATTAAGGGTTTTGATATCGGCAGTTCCAAGTGTAATTGCTGTTATTGCCATTATATTTATGACTATTTACAGCCTGGATAAAAACAAGATGGCTGAAATACAGGAGGAATTAAAGCAAAGAGCAGCGCAAAAATCATAACAGCAGATAGCGCCAAAATAAAAAATCGCCGGGTTACCCGGCGATTTTTTATTTTGGCGCACTTAATTTTAGTGCATATAAAGATATTAAGCAATACGGTAAGCCACTTTCTGTCGCGGACAATCATCTGTCTACCATTTCTGGTCCCCCGCTAGTTTTATTCCCTTGAGGGGGTTCCCCTACCTTAATTTGGGTTTCTGCATTGAGGGGTTTACAAACGTTCCACCTTCTCCGTCGCCGGAAAAGCTCGTCTCTGTTGCACTTTCAGGATACTCATGCCTCAGTGAGTGCATTTTCTCCGCCGTCGGGTTGCCCCGCCCTCCCTTGCGAGAGGCTCAATCCTATTGGCGCAGGCATCTCAGCCTGCGGCAGTGTGGACTTTCCTCTATGTTGCCATAGCGATTGTCTGTATTACTTAAGTCTCTTTCATACTAATGGCGGAGGGTACAGGATTTGAACCTGCGCCAGCCTTACGACTGCTAACGGTTTAGCAAACCGTCCTCTTGAGCCACTTGAGTAACCCTCCATAGTAATTTGTCATTAAGCTAGATATTTATTATATAACTATTTTGATAATTTTAAAAGGTGTAAATGTTAGAATTTTACCCACAATCTAAAATAAATATTGCATATTTAAAAAAAGCCGCTATAATATCTGTAAATTTTAAGGCCTTATAAAAAATGTATGAAAACTGTGCAAATAGTATTGGGTGCGATTTTAGGCTTTCCTGCTGCCGCCCCGCTGAAAAAGACAAAACTTGTATAAAATCCGTTGCCTTTTCCAAATTTAAGTATTATACTAAAAAGGTAGCAGATTAATTGAGAGGGGGTCGTAAACATGAAATTCAGAGAGGACAGCGTAATAGTTAAATTAGAAAATTTCATCGCACGACCGGTATCTGGCTTTTAATTATTTTGTTTTTTATTGCCTAAAAGTAAAACAGAGCCACAGGGAGTGCGTACCTGTGGCTTTTTATATTTACATAGATGTGTATATGAAATTTCAAATTGCCGTAGAATAGCCATGGGTATGTGACTTTTTCTATGGTTTTTTTGTCGGGCAAAAGCAATGAATAATGGGGAAGTGATATTTTTGGCAGCAAAATTACGGCTCATGTGGGCGATTATGAGGGGGAACAGGCTCCAATACTTTGGAGCCATATTAAGCATGGGTATTTCTGCAGTATTGTCTCTTGCTACGCCTTTGATCGTGAAGGTGGCAATTGACTACATAATACAGAATAAGCCTGAGGAAGTTCCGGAATTTTTAATGTGGTTTATAAATAAATTGGGGGGCAGGGAAGTGCTCATGAATAATTTATGGGTGCCTGCACTTATTCTTGTGGCTGTTACGGCATTGAACGGTATTTTTCTTTATTTAAAAGGAAAGTTGTCTGCTGAAGCCTCGGAAGCCGCTGCAAGAAATATGAGGGATGTTGTGTACTCCCATATACAAAGCCTTCCTTACGATTATCACGTAAAGGCGGAGACGGGGGATTTGATACAGCGCTGTACCTCAGACATCGAGACTATAAGAAGGTTTCTTGCAGTTCAGATGGTAGAGATGGGAAACATTATATTTATGATAGCCTCGGCGCTTACGGTTATGATATCTTTAAACATTAATATGACTCTTGTATCTACGGCTACCATGCCTTTCATATTCATATTTGCCGTTGTGTTTTTCAATAAGGTAAGCCGCCTCTTTCAGGATGCCGACGAAGCCGAAGGAAGGCTGTCGACGACTCTTCAGGAAAATTTAACGGCGGTCCGGGTTGTAAAGGCTTTCGGAAGGCAGAAATATGAGGTTGATAAATACGATGAAAAGAACAGGGAATACAGGGATAAATCCTTTAAATTATCCATGCTTCTGGCAGTTTACTTAGCAATGTCTGATTTTGTTATTATGTCTCAGACGGGCATCGTGCTTATATACGGCGTATACAGGACAGTTACGGGAGCAATCACTCTGGGAACTTTAGTGGTATTCACATCTTATGAAGGGAAGCTACTTTGGCCTATCAGGCATTTAGGAAGGATACTTACCGACGCGGGAAAAGCATTGGTATCATTGGGAAGGATAAAAGAAATACTTGATGCGCCCCTTGAGGATATGAAGGAAAATGGGCTTAAACCTCAAATGGAAGGCGACATTGAATTTGAAAATGTTTCTTTAGGCTATGAAGAGGGCAGAGAAATTTTAGAGGATATTTCATTTACCGCTAAAAAAGGAGAGACAATTGCCATTCTCGGAGCCACAGGCTCGGGAAAATCATCACTGGTCCACCTTCTGCAGGGACTTTATGATTATAACTCCGGCCACATATATATAGACGGCGTTGAATTAAAGGACATAAATAAAGAGCATTTAAGAAAGAATGTAGGATTGATACTTCAGGAACCCTTTCTCTTTTCGAGGAGCATAAAGGAAAACATAGGCCTTTCAAATTATAGGGCAGGTGATGACGAGGTATTCGAAGCGGCAAGGGTATCAAGCGTCCACGATGTTATCAACGAATTTGAGGAAGGCTATGATACAATCGTCGGCGAAAGAGGAGTTACGTTATCAGGCGGCCAAAAGCAGAGGGTAGCAATGGCAAGAACCCTTGTTATGAATACCCCCATACTTATTTTTGATGACTCTTTAAGTGCCGTTGATACAGAAACGGATGTCAGGATAAGAAATTCCTTAAAGGAAAGAAAAAATACAGCCACAACTTTTATCATTTCTCACAGGATTACCACTTTAAAGGAAGCTGATTTAATATTGGTTCTTCATGAAGGGAAGCTTAAACAGACGGGAACTCATGAACAATTGGTTTCAGAAGAGGGGCTGTATCAAAGGATTTGGAATATACAAAATTCAATTGAACAGGAAATAGTTAAGGCAGGTGATGAATATGGCTATGTATGATGAAGAGGATTTCAGCAAGGGATTTGATTTGACCCTGTGGAAAAAATTATTAAAATATGCAAAGCCCTACAAATCATGGATGATTTTACTTGCCGCCATATTAATAGGCAGCGGTATTGTCGATGCGGCTTTTACTATGATGTCAAAGTACGCTATAGATAAATTCATTGTGCCGGGGAATTTGGAAGGTATGGATAAGTTTATGCTCTATTATGGCCTTCTGGTTATTTTGCAAGCTGTAAATATAGGGATGCTCATTGCAATTGCCGGGAAAATCGAGATGGGCATAACCTATGACATAAGAAAAGAGGGCTTTAAACGCTTGCAGGAGCTGTCCTTTTCATATTATGACAAAACTCCTGTAGGATGGATTATGGCCAGGATGAACTCCGATACCACCAGGTTGGGTGAGACCATAGCCTGGGGGCTTGTGGATCTGGCCTGGGGAAGCGCCATGATGGTTGCGGTTATGGTTTCCATGCTCTACATGAACTGGAAGCTTGCATTGATTACCCTGTCTGTTGTCCCGGTGCTGGCGGTATTAAGCATATTTTTTCAGCAGAAGATTCTTAATTTATATAGAAAGGTAAAAAAGATAAATTCCAGAATAACAGGAGCTTTCAATGAAGGAATCATGGGGGCAAAAACCTCCAAGGTACTTGTAAGGGAAGAAAAGAACTTAGAGGAGTTTAAGGAAATTACGGGTCAAATGTTCAAAGCCTCTGTGAAGGCGGCTGTTCTTACCTCCATTTATCTTCCTGTAGTCATGGCTTTAGGAAGCATAGGAACGGCTTTTGTATTGTGGTTTGGAGGAGACGGCCTTGTAGCCGGCACATTAACCTACGGTACCCTGGTCGCCTTTGTCGCATATACGGTGCAGTTCTTTGAACCCATAAGAGAGCTTGCCAGGATTTTTGCGGAATTTCAGTCAGCCCAGGCCTCAGGAGAGAGGGTGCTGTCCATGATAGAAACCCAGCCGGATATTGTGGATAAAAAAGAAGTCATCCGCACTTACGGTGATGTGTTTTTTCCTAAGAAAGAAAACTGGGAAGATATAAAAGGAAATATAGCCTTTAAGAATGTATCCTTCTCCTATAAAAGGGGGGAGAAGGTACTGGATAACTTCAACCTGGAGGTTAAAGAAGGAGAAACCATAGCACTGGTCGGAGAAACAGGTTCGGGAAAAAGCACCATAGTAAATCTCTTATGCCGATTTTATGAGCCTACGGAAGGGGTTATTTTAATTGACGGCGTGGATTATAAGGAGCGGTCCTTAGTCTGGCTTCAGTCAAACTTGGGATATGTGCTCCAGTCCCCCCACCTTTTCAGCGGCACCGTAAAGGACAATATACGCTACGGAAAGCTTACTGCTACGGATGAGGAAATAATCAGAGCTTCAAAACTTGTCAATGCCCATAATTTTATTGTAAGGCTAAGCAAAGGCTATGATACGGAAGTGGGAGAAGGAGGAAACAGGCTGTCGACGGGAGAAAAGCAGCTTATATCCTTTGCCCGGGCCCTCATAGCCAATCCTAAAATATTCGTGCTGGATGAAGCTACATCCTCTATTGACACCGAAACTGAAAAGGTAATACAGCACGCGGTGGAGAGGGTGTTAAAAGGGCGGACCAGCTTTATAATAGCCCACAGGCTGTCAACCATCCGCTCTGCCGGAAGGATCCTGGTGATTAAAAAGGGAAAAGTAATAGAACAGGGAAACCATAAAGAGCTCATGGCGTTAAAGGGCTATTACTACAGCTTGTATACTAATCAATTCAAGGAAGAAATGGGAAAGGGTATTCTGGATAAAATTCAGGTTATATAATTGTTTTAAAAACAATGCCTCTTAAAAGATAATGTTATTTTTAAAAGCTCTATACTATTAATTTGAACCCATAAAAGCGGATATTACAAAAATAACCCCCTGGCCGTAGAATATAACAAACTGCGGTTAGGGGGATTTTTCATGCCTTAATTTATTGTGGAAGCAGTCAAATAGCTTCATTAAGTTGTCAGGAAATTATTATTAATTGATACACAAATATCCATATAAATGTTATAATAAATTAATTGTTGAAAATTGCTAGAATTGGTCTGTTTTCGTTAATAAATATCAGCCGGAATATTCAAAGAAGGTGTTAGACTTGAGTCATAAAAAAAATAATGTGATGGAACTCAGTTTTATGGTGCTTAATTCGCTTACAGACCGGATTGCAGTTTTGGACAAGGTAGGTACTATCGTATATGTAAACATTTCCTGGGAGAAATTTGCCGAAGAAAACGGTGCAAAGCCAGGGACAACCGGTATGGGAGTAAATTATTTTAAGGTTTGCGATAATGCCTGGGATGATTTGGAGTATGCGAAGAGCACTTATCAGGGAATAAAGGAAGTGTTGAATGGAGAGAAGAATAATTTCACCTATGAGTATCCCTGCCGCTATAAAGGAAAGGAATCATGGTATAGGCTGAATGTTTCTCCCCTCACCGGGAAAAGGGATTACGTCGTTATATCCCATTCGGATATAACGAGGCAAAAATTGATTGAGGAAAAATTTGAAGAAAATAAGGAGATATACAGTGCTTTATTTGAAAAAAACAATTCTCCCATTCTCATCATAAATCCCGAAACCGCTCTTATAGAAGGTGCCAATCCCGCAGCCCTGAAATTTTACGGATACAGCAAAAAAGAAATTATAAATATGAATATAAACCGCATCAATACTTTGACCGATGAAGAGATACGAACAAAAATGAGCCATGCTAAGAGCACCAAAAGCAGAACCTTTAATTTCAGCCACCGTTTAAAGGACGGAAGGGTAAGGCATGTGGAAGTATACAGCGGCCCCATAGTGTTAAAGGGAAAACAGCTTTTATATTCCATAATTCATGATGAGACGGAGCGAAAAAGGGAATTTGCAAGAGCCGAGAGCCTGCAGCAGCATCGGCTGGACACAAAGTTTCCCCTGGAAGACAAAGCAGAATTAAAGAGCATATACATACCTGCAATGTCTGTAAGCGGCGATTTCTATCAATTATACAGGCTGGATGACAATAAGGTAGTGGGTATCATAGGGGATGTCTGCGGGAAGGGAATGACCGCCGCATTAAATGTAAATGCCATAAAGGTGCTATTCAGCGACGGCCTGTTGATAGACTGGGAGCCAATTAAAATATTGAATTACTTAAACCGGCAGGTAATAAGGCATTTTGAAGATGATTACATTGCCGTATGCTGTTTTTTATTTGATTTTTCAAAAAAAGAGGTTGTAATTGCCGGCGCGGGTATAAATCAGTATATGCACAAAGAGGCTTCAAGCAGCTGGAGCATAGAAACAGTAAAAGGTCCGTTTTTGGGTATGTTTGAAGACAGTGAATTTGAGCAGCATATTATAAGCTTTAAGGAAAAGGACTGCTTTGGTTTTTACACCGACGGTCTGGATTTTATAATAGATGATTTATTTGAAAGTGAGAAGTGTTTGGTACTTGAGACCCAGGAAAAAATGAAGGATTACTTAAGCAAAACATTATTTGATGTTAAAAAGCTCTATGACGACTGTACATGGTTAGGGGTAGAAATCAAATGATTACGGAGGAGATGCATGATAAACAAGGAATACAATATGTTTGGAACGAAAAATCAAAGAATTATCATTGAAGAGATTATCAAGGAAATGAATTTTAATGAAGAAGACAGCTTTGATTTAAGGCTTATTATGTCTGAAGCCCTCACAAATGCCTTTGTTCATGGAAACAAGGGAGATGCATCAAAGCCTGTCTGTCTTAAATTTCGTTATGACGGTGAAATTGTGATAATTGAAATAAAGGACTGCGGCGACGGTATGACAGAAAATTTAATACCCGAAAAAATCGCCGATGAAAGAATATTAAGTGAAAAAGGGAGGGGGTTTTATCTCATAAGCTGCTGTTCGGATAAAATAAGTTTTAACGACAGCACTGTGATTATAGAGAAGAAAGTCAGAATATACTAATGAAAAATATTATGTTTTCATATTCTTATAAATACACGGGGAGTGAAGATACATGAAATTAAGCATAAAGATCAAATTGGCGGGCACATTTCTTATGTTTATTGCCATACCAATGATGATTCTTGGTTTTTTCTCCTACAGGATGTCTTCCGGTTCACTTCAGCAAGTTATAGAGCAGCAGTTAAGGCAGCAAAACCAGGATATTGCTGAAGCAATAGACATGACAGCCCAGTCGGTTATGAAATTTATAAAGGCAGCCAGCCGCAACGAGGACGTTATCAATGCCTCGGCATCCTTAAGGACAAATGAAGAGGCCAAAGACAAGGCAATTAATTATCTTACAGCCTTGAAAAAAGATGACAGCCAGCTTATTGAAAGTCTGGTTATCACAGATGCATACGGGGTAGCGATGATTACGGACGATTCAAAGAACCCTGACATGAATTTAAGCGACCGGGACTATGTTAAAAAAGCTTTATCCGGCACTGAGGCAATGAGCGAGGTTTTGACATCGAGGATTACGGGCAATACCGTTGTTGCAGCAGCCGTTCCTTTAATATCCGAAGGAAGGGTTACGGGACTTATTGTTGCTACTATAAATTTTAATGAAATAGTGAAAGCCTCCACAGAAGCTATAATAGGGCAAAACGGTTATTCATATATGATTGACAGGACAGGTCTTTTAGTCAGCCATCCTGTAACAGAAAAGATACTGGCTGAAAATTTAAGTGACTCAGACAGCAGAGAGCTTGTCGCACTGGTGGAAAAAATGAAGGCGGGAGAAACGGGAGAAGGCTTTTATACATATGAAGGGGTCTACAAATTTGTGCGGTTCCAGCCTGTGGGAGACTGGGTGGTTGCATTAACAGCCAACTATGACGAATACATGGCACCTGCCAGGACAATACTTATTGATACCATAATAATCACAGCTGCAGCTATAATCATAGCTTTGTTCCTTGCATTTTTTATCTCATCAAAAGAGATAGTAAATCCCATAAGAAAGATGCAGAAATTAATGGAGATTGCCGGGAGCGGAGATTTGACAGCCCGTTCCGATATAAAATCCAAGGATGAACTGGAAGCACTGGGCAATTCCTTTAACGATATGATGGAGCACCAGTCACAAATTGTAAGCCAGGTAAGGGCAGGGGCTCAGGAATTGGCTGCTTCCTCCGAAGAGATGGCTGCTTCTGCTGAGCAGGTAAGCTCTGCTGCCCAGCAGATAAATTTAAGCATTCAGGAAGTTTCCGATAATGCCGAACACCAAAACGGTGCCGTAGTCACAGCTTCACAGGTTTTAGTACAGCTGTCCAGTTTGGTGCAGATGGCTCAGAATAAAGCCATGTCCGCCAATAAAAACGCCGTTGAGACCAAGGAAGCCGCAAAATACGGGCGTATTAAGGTTGAAGAAACCGTTAAGGCAATGGATAAAATAAGTATAAGCACAAATGATACGGCCAAAGTTGTCGCTGCTTTAAACGAGCTTTCCAACAAGGTAGGAGGCATCATTACCACAATAAATGCCATAGCAGAGCAAACAAACCTTCTTGCATTAAATGCAGCCATAGAAGCTGCCAGGGCAGGAGAGCACGGAAAAGGCTTTACCGTTGTAGCGGAAGAGGTCCGTAAATTATCAGAGCAGTCCAATACAGGGGCAAATGAGATTGCAATGCTTGTTAATGAAATGATAAAACATACTGAGAAGGCTGTAAGCTCCATAGACGGCGGCAAGGAAGCCGTTGAAAACGGAGTGAGAATAGCAAACGAAACCGACAAATCCTTTGTGAATATTATAAATGCCGTTGAGCAGATAGTAGGGGACGTAGAAGAGATAGACGATATTACAAAGGATGAGGTAGCAACATCAGATCAGGTAATAAAATTGATCGATACAATAGCAACCATTACCGAAACCACATCGGCAAACAGCCAGGAGGTTTCCGCAGCAACAGAAGAACAGACAGCAACCATCGAGACCATTGCGTCAACCGCAGAGGAAACAAGCAGCTTGTCGGCAGGCTTAGAGGAATTGGTAAGAAGGTTTAAGGTAAAGGGGGAGAAAAATGATAGTATCTCAGGGTAAGGATAAGGAAATAGTTATAATGATTCCCGACTATTTTTCAGTTGAGCAGGCATCGGAATTAAGAAAAGAAATGAGCGAATTATTCCATAAGAACATAATAATGGATTTTAAAAACTGCAGCTTTATAGACAGCACAGGGCTAGGAGTAATCGTGGCCGTCTATAAAAGGTGCATGGAAGCAGGGGGAAGCCTTAAGCTTCGTTCCATGAACCCCAATGTATATAAAATATTCAAGCTTACCCGATTGGATAAAGTATTCGAAATTAATTAAATTATTCTTGTTTTTTAAATATTTTGATGTTACACTATGAAAGGCAGATTAAATAGTATCTTTAAGTTGGTCCCGTGAGACCGGCAAGATATGTTAGATTAGTTGTGTAATAACTTCTTGCTGGTTAAACGGTAAGAAGTTTTTTTATTGCAATCATTAATATTTTTTAAAACGGAAGGTGGAAATTATGAACGAAGAAAAATTAACAGGCTATTTACCCGACGAAAATCCCCCTATATGGAAGCTCATACTCTTTGCACTGCAGCAGATACTTATTATGTTCCCGGCAACGGTTTTGGTTGCCCTACTTACAGGCTTCCATGTATCCACAACTTTATTTGCCAGCGGTTTTGCTACATTATGCTTTATGGTAGTTACTAAAAGGCAGATACCATTATTCTATGGCTCCAGTTTTTCATATATATCAGCCATAGTCGCCATAACCGGAGTTAAGGAATTCGGACAGGTTGCAAGCGACAGCCTCATAGCAGAAGCTCAGTTTGGTATCATGGCATCGGGTTTAGTATCAATTGCAGCAGGTTTTATGGTAAATAAATTCGGTAAAGAAAGAATTGATAAAATACTTCCTCCAACCATTACAGGAAGCATAGCAATCGTAATTGGTTTATCTCTGGCAGGAACTGCCATGAGCGGTGCGGCAGCACACTGGCCGGTGGCCCTTATTACACTTTTGGCAACGATGTTTTTCTCGGTGTTCCTAAAGGGAACCTACGGACAGTTATCAATATTACTTGGAATAATTTTAGGTTATATAGTCAGCATACCTTTCGGACTTGTGGATTTTGGAAGCATTGCAGCCGCTGCGCCGATTACAGTGCCCCATTTCACACTGCCTAAGATGAGCCTGGCTTCAGCATTGGCTGTTATGCCTATTGCCATAGCAACGATACCCGAATCATCGGCACATTTATTTCAGCTGGATTTATACGTAAATGACCTGGCAGTAAAAACAGGAAGCAAGAAGAAATATAAAATAGCCGACAAATTAGGATTAAACCTTATAGGTGACGGCATAGGCGATATAGTTTCAGCACTTATCGGCGGTCCTGCAGGAACAAACTACGGCGAGAATTTAAGCACCATGGCTATTACAAGAAATTTCTCAAGCTTGGTACTTATAGTGGCGGCTGTTATAACAATGGTTATATCATTTTCAGGCACATTATCCGCCGTGGTAAATTCAATACCCGGTGCGGTAATAGGGGGAATTACCATATATCTTTTCGGAGTTATAGGAGTACAGGGTTTGGCTATAATGATAAGCCAGCAGGTGGACATGTTTGATACAAGAAATCTCGCCATAATATCCACAATACTCACGATAGGCCTGGGCGGTACCTTTGCTTTTGAAGGCGGACTTATTCCCATGTTTGGATTAAAGCTGCCGGCAATCGCCACAGCAGCAGTATTCGGAATCATAATAAACGCCCTGTTGGGCATAAACAGGAATAATTAATAAATTAAAAAATATGAAAAACAGCACTGCCGTTTTTCATATTTTTTTGTGATTTTATGGTGTTATTGGTAGTGTAGAAGTTTTTAAACACCATATATTTACGGGTATTGATAAAATATAACTTTTATCGAAAAAAATACGATAAATTAAGATAGTTGTTAAAATACAAAGATATGCTAAATAAATGGGGATTATTCCCATGAATTTGGATGCGTTGAATTTTACATTCCTTGAAATTTGTGGCAGAATATTAAAGGGTTTTACCATGACTATGAGGAAAGAAGGGTGTTGTGTGGAGTCTAAAAGGATATATTCGCGTATCGAGATTGTAAAAAGCTACTTATGCAGTTTGATTTTAGATGACAGCGATTTATTAAATCCCGATGTTATTTTTGTCAGCAAAGAGCTGGACAAGATGTTAAACAAGTATTATGCCATACAGGCAAATAAAATGTAATACATGTGTTACCGGATTTTAAATATTATTTATTGAATAAAAGGACTGTGTTTACAGTCCTTTTGTTAGATTTTGGACTTTATATTTTTTAAAATTATACGAAATATAAGATATAGGCAGTAAATACCGCTGCTGATTTTAGTAAATTACCCGGAGCAGTGATATTATGAAGAAAATATTATATATATTAATAATGCTTATAATTGCAGAAGTCTATTTTATAACCATCCATATCCTTGCCAGACCGGTAATATATTTGGAGGTAAAGAAGCCTATGACCTTAGCCGATATGCCGGAGGAAAAGAAGGTTTTACTGGACGTGCCGGTAATATCCCAATTGCCTGAGCTTCCCAGAGGCTGTGAAGTCACATCCCTTACCATGCTGCTGAATTATGCGGGGGTTGAAGTGACGAAAATGGAGCTGGCTGAAAAAATAAGGAAGGTTCCATATTTGGAAAACGGCTTGTACGGCCATCCAAACTCAGGATTCGTGGGGAATATTTACACAATGAGCCAGCCGGGATTGGGGGTTTATGACAAGCCAATCCAGGAGCTTGCCAATAAATACATTCCATATAAAATAGTAAACTTAACAGGTGAGGACTTCAGATGGGTGCTCCAGTATTTAGACAGGGGAAGACCTGTTTGGGTCATAAACAACACAACCTTCAATGTACTTGCAGAAGACCAGTTTGCAACCTGGCAGACTGTAAAAGGAAAGATAAAAGTCACAACAAAAGAGCACAGTGTAGTCATAACAGGATATGATAACAAGAACATATATTTAAACGACCCCTTGACAGGGGAGAAGAATAAGGCAGTCGATCGGGAAAGCTTCATCGCAGCCTGGGAGCAGATGGGCAAACACGCTATAACCTACAGCAGATGATTTTGGGGCACCTTCCGTTTCGGCGTCTAGGTCTAGGGGCTGTAGCATTTGAAACACTGCATTGCTGTGCTCGAGTTCTGCAAGTTCTAAGGTTTCCTGCCATCTAAAATCC
This sequence comes from Oxobacter pfennigii, assembly GCF_001317355.1. Lineage (NCBI taxonomy): Bacteria > Bacillati > Bacillota > Clostridia > Eubacteriales > Clostridiaceae > Oxobacter > Oxobacter pfennigii. The sequence goes on along the minus strand of NZ_LKET01000027.1, from coordinate 5,096 downwards.
TAAGTAATATCTTGGCAGAGTCACCAAGAGCTTTAGAGAGAACTCTCGCAAATGCTCATTTATATTGTTTCAAATGCGGCAGCCCCTTTGCACTTTGCCCTTTGCAACCATCTTCTCGTGTTATATAATTAGTTTATATGCTAGAGAGAAGGGATTAATTATGAAGATAAGATTTTTAGGCGCAGCCAGGACAGTTACAGGCTCCTGTTACTATTTAGAGGCTGCAGGAAGAAAATTTTTGGTGGACTGCGGAATGTTCCAGGGCAATATGGCAGAGCATAACTCAGAGAATTTTCGTTTTTTCCCTGGAGACATTGATTTTATGATTTTAACCCATGCCCACATAGACCATTCTGGAAGGATACCTCTTTTAGTCAAGAAAGGTTTTACAGGCAGCATATACTGCACATCGGCAACAGCAGAACTGATAGGTATAATGCTGAAAGACAGCGGACACATCCAGGAGATGGAAGCCCAGTGGGAGACTAAAAAAAGGCTCAGGAAGGGATTAGACCCGGTAGAGCCCTTATATACAGTTGAAGATGCGGAAAAGGTTGCAAAATATGTGGTGCCTGTAACCTATAATAAAACAATTACAATAGATGAAAACATCAGCCTGACTTTAAAAGACGCAGGACATCTTTTAGGTTCGGCCATCATCATTCTCAATATAAATGATGAAGGGAAGAAGAAGACAATAACCTTTACCGGTGATTTGGGAAATGTTGATATACCTATCATAAGGAATTATGAATATATAGATGGAACTGATTATCTCATAACGGAATCTACTTACGGTGACAGGCTTCATGAGATGAGGGAAGAAACTCAAAGCCTTTATGATATTATAATAAATACGATGGAAAGAGGCGGAAATCTAGTTATACCCTCCTTTGCTGTCGGAAGAACCCAGGAACTTTTGTATATTTTAAATTATTATTTGGATATTGAAAAAAGGCATAAGCTTGAAAATGTTCAGATATTTATGGACAGCCCTCTTGCCATTAAAGCGACGGAGATTTTTGAAAAGCATAAGGAATGCTATGATGAAGAAGCATTGAAGGTTTTAGAGAGCGACGTAGCTCCGCTTAATTTTTCAAACCTTAACATCATTGAAAAGGCGGATGATTCCAAGCTTCTGAATAATAAAAAAGGTATAGTTATTATTTCTTCCAGCGGCATGTGCGAAGCCGGAAGGATAAAGCACCATTTAAAGCATAATCTGTGGAGAAAGGAAGCCACAATTGCTTTCGTAGGATACCAGGCCGAGGGTACTTTAGGCCGAAGGATCTTAGAAGGCGAAAAATCCGTAACAATATTCGGAGAAAAAATTGCAGTGCTGGCAGAGGTTGAATGCGTACCCGGTCTGTCCGGCCACGCCGATTTGAACGGCATATTAAAATGGGTTAAGAGTATCAAAAACGGTGTAAAGAAAAAAATATTTATAACCCACGGAGACGCCGAAGCCGCCGAAAACCTTAAAGAGAAGCTTAAAGAAGTATCAAATGCCGAAGCCATTGTACCGGATTTATACGAAACATTTGAATTATAATGTAAACACAAAAAGGGGCTGTAGCATTTGAAACACTGCATTGCTGTGCTCGAGCTCTGCAAGTTCTAAGGTTCCCTGCCTTGAAAATACAAGAATTTTTAAACTTCATTCGTTCAAGCAATCTAAAATTCTAAGTATTTTCTGCGGCAGAGTCACCAAGAGCTTGCAGAGAACTTTCACAATGCTCATTGCGTTTTTTCAAATGCTACACCCCTTTTTTAATTGCTTATATTAAAGAAAAGAAAGCATTCCTGTATGCTCCATTAATATCTTAAATCCCATGAGGGCTAATATTATGCCTCCCAATGCTTTTGCCCTTTTTTTAAACAGGATGCCGCATTTCTTTCCAAAGATTACGCCGGCGAAGGATATTATAAAAGTTATTACCCCTATAACTATGGCAGACTGCAAAATTGCCACATTGAGAAAGGAAAAGCTTATGCCTACTGCAAGAGCGTCTATGCTTGTTGCAACAGCAAGCATAAACAAAGTTTTATCGTTTATAGGGTTCTCTTCTTTTGAAGGCACTTCATTTTCTTCTTCTTTTTTAAAACTCTCCGCCACCATTTTGATGCCTATGTATCCAAGTACAAAAAATGCCACCCAGTGGTCTATCTCAACAATATATGTACTGAAATTTATACCTACCGACCAGCCTATCAAGGGCATGACTGCCTGAAAAAAGCCAAAGTAAAGAGCTATTTTTACCGCATGCTTTATTTTAAGGTTGTGAATTACTATTCCGTTGGTTACGGAAGCTGCAAAAGCATCTATTGAAAGCCCGAAGGCTGTAAGCACCAGGGTTATCAGGTTCATTTAAAGTACCTCCAAACATAATAAGCCATATCAATATTTCTATAATTCAGCCAATCTAGCATAATTATATTTTGTCACAAATATTTCACCATATGTTCACCTAATGGTCACAGTAGAAGTTTATAATCTAAATAAGCAAGATGAACAATTAAAAAATGAAAGGAAAGTGATTATGAAAGCATTAATTAGAATAGTCGGCGGTATAGTAATAAGCGGAGTTATTTTAACAACTGGAAGTATAGCTATGGCAGATACAAATAAAAACCCTACATATGGTAAAGAGAGAATTTTAAGAAGCGGAATAAAGGGTTTCCCCGGGACATTTATTCCTGTGGATGTATTTATGGAGGAACAGTTAAAGACTCTTGTGGATGAAAAAATTATATCTCAGGAAGCAGCAGATAAAATCAAAGAACTTCAGCAAAAAAATATAGATGAGAGAAAGGAAGAATTAAATAAAGTAAAAGATATGACTGAAGAGGAAAGGGAAGCGTATTTTGAAGACAATAAAAATCAAAGCCTTAAACCTGTGAAGGAAGATATATATTCACGGGCAGTCACAGAAGGCATTATAACTCAGGAAAAAGCAGATGAAATACGCAATAAACTTGATTCAATCCATGAAGAAGAAAGAGACAAGAAAATATCTGAAATTATGAGTGAACTGGTGCAAAAAGGGACAATCACTCAGGAGCAGGCAGATAAAGTGATTGAATATATGAATACAGAAGAAGAAAATAAAGAACTGGACCATGAGAAAATTAGAGATATGACTTTTGAAGAACGCCGTGAATATATGCAAAATAAAGTATCAGATAAAGAAAATTTCCTTTCAGAGCTTGTGGAGGATGGTATACTGACAAATGAGCAGGCAGATGAAATATCGAAGGTATTCCGGAAGGGTGCTCAGAGAGGCGAGGGTCATGTAAAAGATTTTTTGAAAGACAGGATTAATAACGGAAATATTGAAAAAAGTAATATCGGAAGTACTGGGTTAGGTTTGTAAATTTCTATATCCTCTCTTAATTATATATGGGGCTGTGTCTTCAGTTTTACTAATGACACAGCCCCATTACATTGACAGCAATTATGGTGTTTTTAATGCGGAGGATGGACGAAGCTCCGGCTCTGCATAGACAGAAAAAACGTGATTGCGGATAATCGGTAATCCCACTTTCTATATATTTTACAAACTCGTACCACAGGAAGAGCAGAATTTTGCTCCGGCGGATACTTCCGCACCGCAGGAGGAGCAAAACTTCTTCTCTTCGGCTGAAGCAGGAGGCGTATAGGAAGATTCAGCGGTTTCATGGTCTTTGGTTAACCTTATCTCTTCTATCTTTTCTTTCAATTCGGCTATGTTATTTTCTATTTCCCTGATCTGAAGGCATAATGCCGCAAGCTCACCATCTGAAATTTCACCGGCCTTGAATTTGTTGTAGGTTAATTCCCCCAGCTGATTGTATATAGCCTTTATTCTGCCCTCGTCAGAGCTGATCGCCATGTTCAGTTTTGTAGTTTCCATAAAGCCCTCGGACCTTTTAGCGGCAACCTTGGCAGCATCGCCTACCTTTTTCGTAAGGTTATCAAGAAAAGACATTATATCACTCCCTTTAATTTTAATATAACATTAATGCTATTATAAACTAAAATAATACCAAATATAACCATTATGTTTGATTGTCCATATGAAATTCTATTCATATTATATAGTATTAGTATTAATTAAGAAGTGGGGTATTATGGCTGATTTTTTTGAAAAGGTAATGGATGAAATGGATAAGTATATGAAAGCTATGGGGCATAAGACAGGTAAGTTTGCAGGGGATGCAAGGGTGTGGCTTGAGGTCAATTCTCTTAAAAAAGAAAGGGATGAGGTTTTAAAGGACTTAGGGTCTTTAGTATATAAGATGAACAGAAGGAGTGCTTTTGATGAAAAAAGGATAATAGAGAGATGCCGTAAAATAGACGATTTGAATCTAAGGATAAAGGCAGCCAAGGAGGAGAAGGACTTAAGCTATTATGAACATAGATTGCATGGAGAAAGAAAGAGAAAACACAAGGATAAAAGGAAAGAAAACCGCGAGGGGGCAGGTTTAGTAGAGGCTGATTATTATGAAATCGAAGAGCCTGACGATATATAAAATGCGGGGGGAAGGGGAAAGCGCCGATTGTTATAAAATAATATGTTGACATGCGCAGTTAAAGATGATATATTAATCAAGCGTCACTTTTGCGAAGAGAAAAAGAAAAACTGCCAACAAAAACCATGTTGACAGAGGGCAAGAGAGATGATAAGATAGTAAATGTCGCTCCCCTCGGAGCAGCCGCTTCAAAAGAGCGGTAACGATCCTTGAAAATTGAACAGTGTGAGAGATTGTGTGAAGCGTTTCAGGTAAGACTGAAACAACCCAAATTAATTATCATGGATAATGAGTTATCTTCGATAATTAGTCACAATATCTTTTGAGAAACCTAGAACAGTAATTAATAGCTAGTTAAGTCTAGCTAGGAAATAAACTTAACATGAGAGTTTGATCCTGGCTCAGGACGAACGCTGGCGGCGTGCCTAACACATGCAAGTCGAGCGGAGATGCAGCAATGTATCTTAGCGGCGGACGGGTGAGTAACACGTGGGTAACCTGCCTCATAGAGGGGGATAGCCACCCGAAAGGGTGATTAATACCGCATGATGCGGAGCTTGGGCATCCAGGCACCGTTAAAGGAG